>CAJQOR010000172.1 GCA_905479965.1 uncultured Rhizobiaceae group bacterium
TCCCGATCACTGAGCCACATTTCTTGCCCCCAACGACCCATTGCCATATGTGTTCCGGGCTGATTGTCGTGAGTCCATTGCGTCCAACCTATTCTCATGCAAATAACCGATAATCCATGCTGCTTCGCAAAAAACGCACCAGTTCGTTCACAAAAAAGCTTTGACATGCCATATGCATTGATTGGTCCGAGTTCGGTATCGCTATCTAACTTGTCATCTGTAAATCGCTTGTCGCCGTGTATCCAATTAGAACTCGCCAATACCACTCGCTTAACACCCTGTCCCACAGAGTGATGATAAAGAGCCAAGGTTGCATCCATGTTATATTTGATCGCAGATGACCATGCGGCCGTTGGTTCCCTATCTCCAGCCAAATGTATGATCACATCAACACCTTTGAGCAGAGGGACCCAGCCCGCCTCATTCGATAAATCTGCTAAATGGATATTGGGATGATTTACTTCCCTGATATCTATTCCTGATACCTGATGCTTATCCTCTTGCTCGAGCGTGTCAAAGAGTTTACGTCCCAAATGACCTCCAGCACCTGTGATCAAGACATGCATGACATTAATTCCTTATTCTGGGCAGTTAGAATTGCTGGTTCATTTGATGCACCATTTTCCCAAATATTAAAAATCTGTCGGAACGTTAGTTTTTCTCCAGGCGCAAGATTTCTCATAGGCGAATGCCATTCAGCTTCACAATATGGGTAGTCGCCTGAGTTAAATATCTCTAATGGATGGCCATGTGCATAGGTAGTATCAGGTTGTTCAACAGGCACTATGCAGGATAACCACGGACCGTTATCATCAAACTTGATGAGTGTATTTCCGTCAGGATTTTGCAATCCTATCTTAAATTCCTGCATTTTAGTGCAACGTGCGAGCATGCCATCTGACGCCTCCACCAAACAACCCTCTGGTTCTCCAAAAACCATTTGAAAGCTAGGTGATCTCATTGTAACTCCGATAATTGCAGGAGAGTTGATCATCATTACAGACCAGATACCCGTTTTTCGGGAAACCGCCCCGCCGTTAGTTGCAATATGATCAACAATCCATTCAGACTCTGTACTCAGTGTGATGCGTCGTTTGATTGTCAAGTTTGATATTTGACATTGTTGGCTTTCCAAAAGAATATGATGATCATCTTGCGAACGAACATCGTAAATACCGCTATCCAACGCAGGAAACGGCGCGCCATTTATCCAAGAACTGTCTGGAGCTATCCAAGTTTTTTCACCGCCCCAAAGCGGAAAATTAAATTGCGGTGAGCGAGTAGGTAACTCTGACAAACTTGAAATATTTATAGTCTTTCCGACTAAATCAGTATTCTGAAATAACAACGAACGACCTGAAAGCTTAATATCCCAAAGACGTCCTCCGACCCTCGGAAGAATATCTAGCTGTAGATCACCTTGTTTTAAATGAACAACTTCCCATTGTTTTGACATGGCCTCTCGCCCTCAAATATGCGGCGATCCCAGCATCATAATATATGCTGGGACCAAGGCTTGTTAGACGTGTTTAAACTGCGCAACGTTGGCTGCGGTGATAGGCATAACACCTGTCTCAACGCGTTCTGGCAACGGATTAATACCAGCAACTTTCCAATCAGGTAGTACTTTCAGCGCATCTGTATTCTGCCAATGCATCATGTGGAATGCTAGGAATATTTCAAGATAGGACTTCTGTGCAACGGCGCCATGGATTGTTCCATCTTCGATGTAAGGTAGCATATCATCGTTACGATCCATCGCGACGATCTTGATGTCTTTACGTCCGGCTTCATTTACAGCAATGGCTGCTCCTTTACCACTGTCGCCATCTGTTCCCCCAATGCCAACAATATCAGGATTAGCTTGAATTGCTTGAAGATAAGCTGTTGGTGCATAAGAAGGATCGGCCTTATCATTGACGACATCGACCACCTCAATGTCTGGATATTTCTCAGCAAACACTTGTTTATAACCTTCAACTCTTTCAAGGGTGGATGGCGCAGGGAATGTACCAAGAATTACCTTACCTTTGCCACCAATTGCTTGAGCAAGCATCTCGCCACCGACACGTCCAGCTTGAACGCCGTTAATACCTAGGAATGTTGAACGTGGACTGTCAGGAATGTCACCAATGCAGCATGTAACTGGAATACCTGCTTCAACAGCTCGCTCCACACCTGGTGCTAGCGTAGCTGGGTCGCCTGGGAATATCAGGATTCCGGCAGGACGTCTTGCTATCAACTCGTCTAACTGACGTGCTTGTGCTGCAGTATCAAAGTCAAGTGGACCAGTAAATGTTGCCTTGATGCCCATTAGTTCTTCAAGGTCCTTCATCGCGTTACGGTAATCCACCCAAAAAGGTACCTGTGTAACAATGGACAGGAATACATACTCCTTGCCCGCAGCCTGAGCCTTTGCCTCTTCTGACAAAACAGGTAGGCCAAAGGCTGCAGCCATTCC
The DNA here is from genome assembly GCA_905479965.1 of uncultured Rhizobiaceae group bacterium. The sequence goes on from CAJQOR010000172.1 coordinate 2,462, forward strand.
TGCAGCCGTACCGGCTGTAATAAGTTTCCTGCGGTTTATCTTGATATCAGTCATAAATTTCTCCCTATTTGACTGTTTATTGATGTTTTAAATTGGATACGAGTGATCGGTGTTAATCGCGCTTTTTCCTAATCAGCATGTCTAGTGCAACTGCGCTGACAAGAACGCCACCGATGACAATCATCTGCCAGTAAATAGAAACAGCGAGCATCGTCATCGTATTGTTAATTAAAGCGACAAACACGACACCAAGGAATGCTCCTAAAATGGTGCCTTCTCCTCCTCGCAGTGACGCTCCGCCAATAACAGCGGCTGCAAGCACCTGTAGTTCAATCCCATTCCCCGCGGTTGGCGTTCCGCTCATCAATCGGGATGCGAGAAGTACACCAGCTAAAGCTGCAAGAACTCCAGCCAATGCATATAAAATGATACGGACGCGGGTCACATGAATGCCGGACAACATCGCGGCTTTTTCATTAGCCCCAATAAAATATACCTGTCTGAAAAATCTGGTGTGGCGCACAGCAAGGTCAAATATTACGACCAACAAAATTGTGAACAAAACTATGATTGGAAATCCGCCGATATCTGCTTTTCCGATCCAGGCAAAAGATGCTGGAAGACTTGAAACGGAGAAACCTTCGGTAAGAACAAGCGCAACACCACGTGCTATCGACATGGTTCCCAGTGTAGCAATTAGCGGGTTTATACCTAATCCAGTTACTAAAAATCCATTTAATACCCCAACGACCGCACCAAGAAATAAACCACAGGTGACAGCAAGTGGTATGGGCATGCCGGTTAGAAGCAACATTGCAACAACAGTCGATGATAACGCCATAACTGATCCAACTGAAAGATCAAATCCTCCAGAAGCAAGTAGAATGGCCATACCAATCACAATAATTGCGGTCGGCGCCATACCCACCGATACTGCCCTGAAATTCGAGAAGCTGAAGAAATAAGGATTCACATTAGACATCACGATGATGATGCCAATAATCAGAACGATCAACATCAATTCACGGATGTCGACAAAGACCTTTAGGAAGCCAAATAACAACGGTTTGGATTCGGACATATTTACTTGTGTTATTGTTGTCACGACATAACTCCTGTTTGAGCGATTTGAGGAACTACTCTTTGACCTGCGGCCATTTGGAGCAAAGAAGTTTCAGTGGCATCTATCGCCTGCACATCTCCCATGAGTTCGCCTTCATGAACGACCAGAATTCGGGTTGAAAGTGAAACGAGTTCAGGGAAGTCAGTTGAAACAACAATTATGGCCATGCCTTCGGCAGCACATTTGAGTAGTTCGGTATGGATTTGGAATTTTGCACCAACGTCAACGCCCTTTGTAGGTTCCTCGATGATCAATAAATCTGGTTTGCGTTTAAGCCACTTGGCCAGCATAACCTTTTGTTGATTTCCACCTGAAAGAGAGCCGATACGCTCTGCCATTCCGTTGGTTTTCACGCTAAATGTTTTAATGGCTGACTTACTTGCTTCTTTGATTGATAGTGATCGCATTAGACCAAGCTTTGAGTGTTCGGTCAGGCTTGCGGCGATGAGATTGTCGCCAAGAGTTTGATCTAGGAATAGTCCTTCAGTTTTGCGTTCCTCTGGAACAAAACCAATTCCGGCATGCATTGCTTCACGTAAATTTTCAAACTGAACAAGGTTGCCGTTAAGTTTTACACTTCCAGATGTGCCCTTTAATAATCCAACTATCGAACGAACGATCTCACTACGGCGGGAACCCATCAGGCCAGCCATGCCTACAATTTCTCCGGCGTGTATTGAGAATGATATGTCGTTGAAATATGAAGGGAGTGATAGCCCCGTTACTGACAGGACTTCTTCACCGCTTGTGCCTTCGGTACTGACAATTTCTCCTGGATGTCCTCCACCAATCATTTCCGCAACCACTCGTTCTTGTGATGTCTGCGATGTAGGTAATGTACTGATTTTGTGACCATCGCGAAGAACCGTTATGCGATCCGATATACGAAAAATTTCATCCATATGATGACTGACATAGACAATGCCAATCCCTTTGGCTGTTAGTTTGCGCAGGACATCAAACAATGCATCCACTTCATCAGGTGCGAGAGCAGATGTTGGCTCATCCAGGAGTAGAATTCGGGAGTTTAATGAAAGTGCCTTAGCAATTTCTACTATTTGCCTGGAACTGATCGGCAAACTATCGACGGAACGTAAGACATCGATCTCCAAACCGAACTCAGATAAAAGGGCCTCGGCTTTTCTATTTAACTCTTGCCAATTTACCACACCTAATTTTGTTGGTGCACGTCCAGCATAGATATTTTCAGCAACTGATAGCGCTCCTGCAAGGCTGAGCTCTTGAAATACGCAGCTGATTCCTAAGGTTTGTGCATGCGATGGGGTTTCAATGCTAGTCTTATTCCCGTCGCAATAAATTATACCCCCGTTAGGTTGATGCAAACCGTAGAGTAAACCAAGGCAAGTGGATTTTCCGGCACCATTTTCACCGCATAGGGCGTGAATTTCCCCGGGCTGTAGTGCAAAATCCACTCCATCCAAGACGATATTTGATCCAAAGCTTTTACAGACACCCTCCAACTTTATGAGGGGCTGTGTGGAACTCTCATCGCGTGTTGAAACCGTTATCACTGAAATTCTCCTCTTGCCTTTTTATTGACATCTAAGATATCAGATGTCAATAAAAATTTGATTATGTACCACTCAACGCAAAATAACGGCCCCAAATGGAGCCGCTTAAATTAATAAAAATAAGATTTTGAAGATGTTAGTTATTTGCCGCCATCTATTACCATAGAGGCATCTCGGTATACTTGACGTGTTCGATCAATGTGCTCTGCTAATAATGAACGGATGTTTTCCATATCACCCTTGCCAACGGCTGTTGCAATTCCTTGATGTTCCTCAAAAGACAATTCCGTATGTTGTGGTAGTTTTGCCAAGTGAGTACGTAAAGCAGCAATTTTACCGACAAACCGCGTATAGCTGGCTGTAAGATAGTCATTACCTGCATGTTCAAAAATTAAGTGATGAAAAGTGGTGTCGAGAGCCAAATAGGCTTTTTCATTACCCGCAGCTCTCTCCTTAGCCATATTTTTAACAACGCGATCCATATTTTTCGCAAGTCCAACTGGATCTCTTGACAGAGCGAGTTCAAATGCAGCTGTTTCGATAGCTTGCCTAAAGTCGCAAATTTGAGCGACTTCAGCATTTGTAAGCGAAAAAACGCGCGCACCCTTTTGCGGCTCAATGCTGATCAATCCTTCATCTCTAAGCTGAGCAAGTGCTTCACGCACAGGAGACTTCGAAACGCCAAGTTCTTCCGATATTCTTCTCTCGGATAAAACCTGTCCCATTTTAAGGGAACCATCAATAATGTTGTTCCGCAAGTGCTCCAATGCGAGCTCCCGAAGAGATTTAGGTCTTTCAATTACCATTTACGATTCTCCAAAAAATATGTTTACGAGCTCTAATTTATCTGATACACCAGATTTTACAAGCTGGAATATCAGATATCAGTTAGTATCGTTGGGAGGACGATTTACAATGCAAGCCGAGTTAGTAGTTGACTGCAAAAACCACCACGGAGAGGGCATATTTTGGAATGCTCTAGATGGTCTTGTCTGGTGGACAGATATTGAAGGCAAAGCGTTATGGTCCTTAAACCCGGAGACGAATGAAACTGCGCAGCATGATATGACAGAACGGGTTTGCTGCTTTGCTCCTCGTGCTGCAGGCGGCTTGATTCTCGCCTATGCGGACCGCATAGTTTTATTTGATCCCGCAACTCGTAATGAGACAATTGTGGAGGTGTTTGAACCTCAAAACCAGCAGACTCGTCTGAATGACGGGCGGACAGATCGCGCTGGTCGGTTGATTGTGGGCGGCATGAATGAAGAATCTGGAACGCCTAACTCATCGGTTATTTGTATAGATACTGATTTGTCCACTCATGAACTCATAAGCAATGTGTCCTGTGCGAATTCTATCTGTTTCTCACCTGACGGAGACACCATGTATTTCGCAGACACACCTGACCGCGAGATAATTGCATTCGACTATGCTGTTGGCACCGGCACAATCTCAAACCGTCGAGTTCACTCATCCTTAAAAAATGAGCCCGGACTTCCAGATGGCTCTTGTGTAGATGCAGAAGGTGGCGTCTGGAACGCAGAGTGGGAGGGTCACAGAGTTGTTCGCATCGCTCCAAACGGCGAGATCGATCGCATTATTGATGTCCCTGTTTGGAAGCCAACTTGCTGTGCCTTCGGCGGTCCTGATCTCGATACCCTTTTCATTACAACTTCACGTCTAATGAGCGACGAAAACGCTCTTAACAAAGAACCGGATTCTGGCGGACTATTTGCCGTCAAGCCGGGCATACATGGAGTACTTGATACTCCGTTCAACGGATAACCGACATAACTTAGGAGGAAAAAAATTATGTTGAAATATCTTAGTGGAACAGTGGTCGCTGCAAGCCTTGCGCTACTCTCTTCAACTGTGTTGGCTGCAGACTATCCAACGCCTGTGCCTTTAAAAGATGGGGCTCAGGCCCCCATTAGCGCGATCACACCTAAGGACGAGACTTTCCGTGTAGCGTATATGCCGCCGGCAACGGAGTTTAACTACTACATTGCTATCGGAGAAGGCATCAAAGCGGTTGCCGCTGAAAATGAAGTTGAAGTCTTCATGCTCGCTCCTCAATCAGGGGCCGATATCAATGGACAAATGGGCATGATCCAGGATGTCTTAACTCAAGATGTTGATGCTATTATTTTTGGCACGCATGATGAATTTGCAGCGGCACCGCTGCTAAAGCAGGCGGTTGACAAGGGTATTGCAGTATTCATGATCAACTCAGACATCCCAAACTTCCCAACTCCAATCCATGGCGTTGTCGGTTACTCTCAACGAAACGGAACACATAAAATCGCAGATTGGGCGATTGAAAACTATGGCAGCAAACCATTGAACGTCGGGATCATTGAAGGACAACCTGGCTACCACTCTACAGAGCGTGTTGGTGGATTTCTTGACGGAATCAAAGGCAACGAGAATTTCAATGTCGTGGTGTCAATTGATGGTAAATGGAATGTTGAAGGCGGAAACACTGCTGGTATGGATATTCTACAAGCGCATCCAGATCTTGACATGATCTTTGCGGCAAACGACTACATGATCATCGGAGCATCATTCGCTGCTAAAGCACTTGGTCGATCTGACATTGTACTTCTTGGAAATGACGGAGATACATCAGGTCTTGAAGAAATCGCTGCTGGCAAGATAACAGCTACGGTCAACACATCTCCTTTCCTAATGGGAAAGGCTGCAATGAGTGCGACTTTTGATGCACTAAAAGGCAGTTATCCAGGTGGTTGGATCGAAACACCAACTTCTATTGAAGACAAAGACGGTGCGATCAGTGTTTTGCAGGAGCCAGAAAAGCTGTTCCCGCAACCATCAAAAGCTTACTAAACCCTCCCAGCTTCCCGGCGACACCCACGGATGTCGTCGGGAGGTATTATAATCATCCTAACCGCTAGGTCGTAAAAATGACTACCCAAATACCCCTCTGGGAATTTGAAAATATCAGCAAGGCATATCCGGGCGTTCTCGCAAATGACGACGTGTGTATTAAACTGATGCCTGGTTCAATTCACGGGCTATTGGGAGAAAACGGGTGTGGAAAATCCACGATGATAAAAACCCTCTCAGGCGTTCAGCAACCTGATAGTGGACAAATTTTACACAACGGGAAATCAGTAAAAATCAATGATCCACAGGCTGCACGAGACCTTGGGGTAGCAACAGTGTTTCAAGAATTTTCAATAGTTCCAACTCTTTCAGTCGCTGAAAATATCTTTCTTGGGAATATGCCGCGTTCAACTTTCGGTACGATTGATTGGACTAAGATGCAAAATGATGCGTCAGCAGTTCTCTCAGAAATGAACGTTCATATTTCTCCAGATGCTATCACCGGTTCCCTCTCTGTAGGTGAGCAACAGCTTGTTGAAGTCGCTAAAGCAATAGCCATTGATGCCAGCATGATTATCTTGGACGAACCAACTGCAGCATTGGGCGAAGATGAAATAGAACGATTGCATCATTTACTGCGCTCTATGCGCAGTCGCGGGACAGCCATATTATATGTTTCACACCGATTGGATGAAGTTGAACGCATTGTAGATGAGGTCACAATTCTTCGTAATGGCCGCGTTGTACGTGCCAGTGGAGAAACAAAAATTAATGTCACAGAAATCGTCAATGCAATGGTCGGAGAAGACATTGGTGAACATTATCCGAAAGAATATAATGGCACGGATGAGATTGTATTGGAGGCACGAAACATTTCAACCAAGTATGGTGTTTCCAACGCCAATCTCACTTTGCATAAAGGTGAAGTTCTTGGTCTTGGTGGTGTGCTTGGGAGCGGTAGAACGGAGATTGCACGTGCACTTTTTGGCACTGATAAACTGACTAATGGTGAGATATATCTTAACGGCGAGCCCATACAGCTCAAAAGCGAAATTGATGCAATCCGATCTGGATTTGCACTGGTACCTGAGAACCGCAAATTTGATGGGCTCTTCTTCAACTTCCGTGCAAGCGGAAATATAACAGCAGCATCACTGAGCAATCTGACACGCTTTGGTGTGATGAACTTAAATACTGAAGAACGAGCAACTCGAGGTCTAATGGGCGAACTTGAGATATCGGCGCAAGCGGAAGAAAAAACAGTAAACTTTCTATCTGGTGGCAACCAACAGAAAATTGTCATTGCAAGGTGGCTCTTCTCAGACGCTGAGATATTTATTCTTGATGAACCCACTCAAGGCATAGATATCGGCGCTAAAATAGCAGTCTACAAACTGATTAATAAACTCACCAGTGCTGGTAAATCCATAATTCTTATTAGCTCAGATCATGATGAATTACTGGCAATGAGTGATCAGATCGCGGTTGTTCAACATGGAACAATTAATCGATCCGTGAAGGCATCAGAGCTGACACATGACGATCTGGTTCGCGCATCAACAAATATTTCTAAATCTAGCGACAAGGAGGAAATCGCATGAAGCGAGTTTTCGATACACAACTAATCGGTCCGTTTGCTGCAATGGTGATTGTAGCAGTGATAGTTGCGCTGACCACAGAGCGATTTCTCAACCTTGGAAACCTTTCCAATCTATCGCTACAAGTCAGTATTGTAGCTTTGATTGCGATTGGGTCGACCATCGTAATTTTTGCCGCCGGTATTGACCTAAGTTCAGGCTCAATGGTTGCGCTCTTGACCATGATTTTTGCAGAGATGCTCAAATTCATGGGTATTCCGCTTTTACTCGCTGTGCCTCTCATCCTGATCGTTGGCGGTATCTTTGGACTGTTTATCGGCCTAATGACAGCCTATGGGCGGATTCCATCATTCATAACTACACTAGCTGCGCTCATCGCATTTAGGGGCTTGGCGCTGACATTTAATAATGGGTCGCCAATATTTTCTCTCGACCCTGCACTTGAACCCATCTTCTACGGAAAATTTTTGAGCATCCCATTACCGTTTTTTTACTTGGCTTTCTTCTATGCCATTGCTGCATTTACGATGAATTATACGAAACTGGGTCGAGAAATCTACGCTGTTGGTGGAAACCCAGCTGCTGCTATTCTCACAGGTATCAACGTGAAAAAGGTACAAACAATAACATTTGTAATAGCTGGTTTTATGACTGCCATCGGTGCGGTTTTAATGTCTGCGCGTTTGAATTCGGGTTCCCCCAATTATGGTCAGACCCTCGAGTTGCAAGCCATAGCCGCTGCCGTTGTAGGAGGCGCAAGCCTTGCGGGAGGTCGAGGAAATATCCTGGCAACTCTGATGGGCGCGATGACTATTGTGATCGTTCAAAACGGCTTAAATTTGAACGCAGCGCCATCCTCAATTCAAAACATCGTACTAGGTCTAATAATCCTGCTCGCTGTGGGAATAGACATGTGGCGTTCAGAAACTTCATCCTTTCTGGCTCGGGCATTCAAATTCAATGCTGACACTCAATCAAGCGATACAGTTAAGGGGGGATGACATGGACCTAAATCTGAAAAACAAACTGGTCTTGGTGACTGGTTCAGGTTCTGGCATCGGAAAAGCTACTGCTCAAGTCTACTTGCAGGAAGGTGCACGAGTAATCGTACATGGCCTGACGGACGATGAAGTTACCCAATGCATTGAGGATCTATCATTATTTGGCGATGTGACGGGTGTGGCAGCAGATTTAACCACGTCGGAGGGGGCCGCGAAGCTCATTGATTTCGCGCAAAAACAAGGCGCCATTGACACTCTTGTCAATAATGTCGGGATCTTTTCTGTAAAGCCATTTGAAGAGTTAACTGATGACGATTGGATGTTTTATTTCAATGTCAACGTAATGTCAGCAGTTCGTATGAGCCGCATCATTTTACCCACGATGCTTAGGGTCGGAGAAGGCTCAATCATAAACATGGCAAGCGAAGCAGGTGTTAAACCACTGGCTCAGATGATCCACTATTCCGTCACAAAGACGGCAATACTTGGGTTAACGCGAGGCATGGCCGAACTCACTAAAGGTACCAAAGTACGTGTTAATTCGATTCTACCCGGCCCAACCTGGACCGAAGGAGTCGAGACATAT
>CAJQOR010000173.1 GCA_905479965.1 uncultured Rhizobiaceae group bacterium
CGATCATTGTCAAGCGATCACAAATTTCCTCCAAAGACGCATCGGTCTCGAGGTGGTCTTTCAACCATGAGAGTGTAAATTTCATCTAAGATGCTCCATCTTCAGAATTATTTGCGCCATTATTTACGTCAGTGCCATCACGTTCTTTTTGCCGGTTTGCCAATTCATCAAAAATGACAAACCCAATCTGCAAGCCATCATCATCGGGATCTTCGTTCTGGATAGGCTGCGTTAAAAACGATAGCGAAAGTTGAGACGCATGAAGTACGGTTGATGTTGGCGAGTTGCTTCCCATTAACACACCATCAATGCGCAAAACATCGCCTTCACCGGGGCGAAGGGCAATCACTTTTACAGGTCCTGCTGGGCCCATTGCGATCACCTCAAGCGTTTCAGCTTTTGGGTCAATGGATTGCTGGAATGAAAAGATATGTTTAGCGACTTCTTGTGCTGCTTGTTCGGCGGTGTTTTCACAAGCAACCGCTTGCCATTCTTCAGGCTTTGGCGCTTGGCGCTTGCCTTGACGCAATTCTGCTGCCATGTGCGAAAACTTGCCTTTTAACAGCGCGGCATCTGAAAACCTACTCATGATGAAAGACCTCCAAACAAAGTCGGCATATCAAGCGGGCGGAACCCATAGTGGTCAATCCAGCGCTGATCAGCTTCAAAAAATGGACGCAAGTCAGGCATGCCGTATTTCAGCATAGCAATACGGTCAATGCCGATACCCCATGCAAAACCTTGATAGATTTCAGGATCTAACCCGCCTGCACGAATAACATTTGGATGCGTCATGCCGCAGCCAAGAATTTCCATCCAGTCATTGCCTTCGCCAAAGCGAACTTCACCCGGGCGTGAGCGATCACATTTAATATCAACCTCAAGGCTTGGTTCAGTAAATGGGAAGAACGATGGGCGGAAACGCATTTCCAAGCTGTCCACTTCAAAGAACGCTTTGCAGAATTCAACAAGCGTCCATTTTAGGTTGGCGATATTTGCTGATTTATCAATGACCAGACCCTCAAGCTGATGGAACATCGGCGAGTGGGTTGCATCTGAATCTTGGCGATAGGTTTTACCCGGGATGACAATGCGAATTGGAGGCTCTTGTGCTTCCATTGTATGCACTTGAACAGGAGATGTGTGCGTGCGCAGAACTTTGCGTTCACCCTTCTCGTCAGGTTCAAAGAAGAATGTATCATGCATTTCGCGTGCTGGATGGCCTTCAGGGAAGTTCAGTGCGGTGAAGTTATAATAGTCCGTTTCAATATCGGGACCTTCTGCAACAGAAAAACCCAAATCTGAGAAAATCGCGGTAATTTCATCCGTGACTTGGCTAATTGGGTGAATGCGTCCACGTTCAGCAGGAATAGCAAAAACAGGGAGTGTTACATCAAGCGTTTCTGTTTCAAGACGTTTCGCAATTGCGAGTTCCTGAAGCTCAGTTTTACGTGTTTGAATGTGCTCGTTAATGCGAACCTTCAAACCGTTGATCTGTGGGCCAGCAACCTGACGCTCTTCCGGCGTCATTTTACCCAAACCTTTAAGTTGCTCGGAAATAACACCTTTTTTACCAAGCGCGCTGACGCGAACAGCTTCAATCGATGCTTCATCTTCTGACGATGCAATTGCATCCATGAGTTCTTTTTCTAGTTCAACAAGATCTGTCATAACTCACCATGTTTTTAGATCGTTTACTTTGCAAAACGACCAGTCTCCGTTGCGAGAATATTCTCATATTAATCCGTAACATATCCAGCTCATTGGGTGTAAATTACGGTACTTTAAAACAAAGAATCTCGCGCTAGCTGCCGCCAACGCGAGATCCTATTCAAATTTCAATGTTTTAGGAAAACGCTGGCTTACTTTACAGCGCTTTCAAAAGCATTTGGTGTTGTGTCTTTAAGATATGCAAGCGCTTCTTTAGCAGCTTGAACAAGCGCACCAAAAGCTTCTGCTTCATGGATCGCCATATCTGACAACACTTTACGGTCAACTTCGATACCAGCTTTGTTCAAACCATCGATGAAACGACCATATGTTAGACCGTGCTCACGAACAGCAGCGTTGATACGCTGAATCCAAAGTGAGCGGAAATCGCGCTTACGTGTTTTACGATCGCGATAGGCATATTGCATAGATTTATCAACGGCAGACTTAGCTGTCCGGATAGTATTCTTGCGGCGGCCGTAAAAGCCTTTTGCCTTTTTGAGAACTTTTTTGTGTTTTGCGTGGGCTGTTACACCGCGTTTTACACGTGACATGTCATATACTCCTTAAATTCTAAAAGACCAGCAGGCTTAAAGGCCGTTTGGAAGAAACTTTTTAACGATGCGTGCATCTGGGTCTGAAAGAACCATTGTGCCGCGTGCATCGCGAATGAATTTGTTAGAACGTTTGATCATGCCGTGTTGCTTACCAGCAGCAGCAGCTTTCACTTTGCCAGTACCGGTGATTTTGAACCGTTTTTTGGCAGAAGATTTTGTCTTCATCTTAGGCATTTCGTCATCTTTCTTTTTGTGATCACGTCCAAATTTGGTGGTGTAATCAGTATTGTTAAAAACATAAAAA
>CAJQOR010000174.1 GCA_905479965.1 uncultured Rhizobiaceae group bacterium
TTATGATTTTACCCGCCTCCAATGCTGTAGCAGCACCTTTGGAAGCACGCATCGATTTGTCATCTCAAACAATGGTTGTCAAAATGAATGGAAAGGTGAAATATCGTTGGAAGATTTCCAGCGGCCGCAAAGGATACGGCACACCAACTGGTAAATGGTCTGCGAAATGGCTCTCAAAACATCACCGTTCGCGTAAATATAATAATGCGCCCATGCCGTATGCAGTGTTTTTTCATGGTGGGTATGCAGTTCATGGAACCGATGCCATTTCTCGCCTTGGTCGACCTGCATCACATGGTTGCATCCGTTTGCACCCAGAAAACGCATCAAAATTTTATGATCTTGTCGAGCGCACTGGATTAAGAAACACACGCGTGGTGATCAAACGCTAGCCGCTAGTCTTTTTAAGATTTTTATGATGCCCTTATCAGATTTGATTATCCGGTGAGGGCTTTTTTATAGCAGATGCTTGATGCGCCATCTGTCGTGGAACCATTGCCATTGGCCGGGATACTCGCGCACCCATTCTTCCACTTTATCATTTAGCATTTGTGACGTTTTATTGATATCAATCTCACCATTGTCGCCTGTTGGTAGCTCTATGGCTGGTTCCAATTCTAACCTGAAACGTCCTTCGGGTAGGCGAATGCAGCGCGCGGGGAAAACATCGCATTTATATTGGCGCGCTAGTTTTGCCAAAAGAGGGTTTGTTTTCACTGTATGACCGAAAAACTGAGTTTCTCCACCTTTAGAAAACTTTTGATCAACCAGCATGCCTACACCGCCACCGCTATCTAGTTTACGGGCTAAGTTCCATGCAGCGCCTGCAGTAGAAGCCACGAGATCTTTCATGTGTTCACCACGTGCGGCAAGAACTTTTTCAGCGATGTATTTGTTGTTTGGTGGCCGAAACAACGCGCTGACACTTAAATTAAATCTTTGCGAGATGATCGGTAGCAGTTCAAAATTTCCGCTGTGGATTGTGAATACAATAAAAGGTCGTTTGTTTTCGCAAAGGTCAACAAAGATTTCTTGGCCCACGACCTCGATATTACTGGTGTCATGTGCGTCAGGATCAAACTCAGAAATTTTATCAAGATAAACGTATTCTGCAGCCAAACGGGCCATATTGACCCACATTTGTATGGCGATTTCTTCGCGTTCTTCGATGGATTTTTCCGGAAATGCCATCTCAAGATTTTTCATAGCAAGCGTATGACGTTTCGTTCTCGGTCCAACAATTGTTGCCAGACGCCCCATCACATTGAGCGCAGTCTCCATCGGCATTAGGCGGATGACAAATAACAATGCAAGAATGAATTGCGCCACAAACCAATCGCTGGCATTACCCAAGAATTTTCTAAGTTCTGCGACACATCTTCTGACAAGTTTGGTCAATGAATATCCAACGCTTTGATAATCAGAATGTTAAAATGATTTTGCCGAAGACTTTGCGGCCTTCCATACGTTCTAAGGCTTTGTGAATGTTTTCCATATCCACCTCGGTATCAATCACAGGTTCTACCAAGCCTTGGGACATTTTTAACATAGCATTTTTCATGTTTTCCATGCGGCAACCAAAAGAACCCAAAAGTTTGAGTTGCTGTTGGAATAACATCATTAGATTGATTTGTGTTGATACGCCGGACGTCGAACCACACGTCACCAAGCGGCCACCTTTTTTAAGGCTGAACATCGATCCGGCCCAAGTGTCAGCGCCAACGTGTTCAAAGACAACATCAACACCTTGTTTCTTAGTGATTTTGCGAACACGGCCTTCAAAGCGATCTTCGCGATAATTGATAACATAGTCAGCACCTAGTGCTTTCGCCTTTTCAATCTTATCGTCAGAACCTACGGTCGTGATAACAGTGCAACCCATTTTTTTGGCAAGTTGAATTGCTGCGGTGCCAATGCCAGAACCGCCAGCGTGAATTAAAATCCATTCACCGGGTTGTAGCTTAGCATTGTCGAACAGCATGTGTTCGACAGTGCCGAATGTAACAGGGGCAAGGGCTGCGCCAATTGCATCAACATTAGGAGGTGCGGGAACAACCAGACGGGCTGGGTAGTTCACCCGCTCGCGCGCAAATCCATCTAGGTGAAATCCGTGAACGCCGCCAACTTCTGTACAAAGGTTGTCACGACCTTCTTGACAGTTTTTGCACGTACCGCAAACGCGGGCGCCATAAATTGAAACAAGCTGACCTGGGATAAGACCTGCTGTGCCGGGGCCTACTTCTTCGACTACGCCTGATGCTTCTGCACCAATGATCAGGGGCATTTTACGTTTTGCAAATGCCATCCCGCGCCAGCCCCACACATCAATGTGGTTAAGCGCAACGGCTTTTATAGAGAGTTTTACTTCACCAACACCCGGAGCGCCCGGTTCTTCGATCTCAGTGATCTCAAGTTTGCGGTCTTCGACTAATTGCAGCGCGCGCATCGACAATCCTTGTATTGTTATTGTTTTCTAGCAATATGAAATTGCTTAGTTTTATCTATGTAGGGCTAGCTGATATGACAAGACAAGCGTTTTGTCCACCAAATCCAAACGAGTTGGATAGGATTGAAGTCACCTGCATCTCACGTTTCACATTTGGAACCACATCTAATTCGATCGCAGGATCTGGATTATCATAATTGATGGTCGGTGGTAGTGTGCCTGTTTTGATCGTCATAACAGAAAATATTGCTTCCACAGCACCTGCAGCGGTGAGTGTATGGCCAATCATAGATTTGTTCGATGATACAGGAATAGTGTTTAAGCTTTCACCAAACACATTAGAAAGCGCAAGATATTCCATCTTATCATTCTCAGGAGTTGAGGTGCCATGTGCATTAATATAGCCGATGTCTTCAGGTTTTAAGCCAGCATCATTTAATGCCGCGTGGATTGCAGCCATAGCAGGTGCAGCATCTGGAGATGAGCGTGTTCTATGGAAGTGATCAGCTTTTTCACCACAGCCTTTAATCACACCATGAATTTTTGCGCCGCGAGCCGTGGCCGCTTCAAGTGATTCAAGCACCAATGTTGCCGCGCCTTCTGCAATCACAAATCCATCTCTGTCCTTAGAGAATGGCTTTGATGCTTTTTCAGGCGGGTCATTTTGCGTTGAAAGCGCTGAGAGCAACGAAAAGCGAATGACTTGCTCAGCATTAACAGATCCATCTGTTGCAACAGCAAGCGCGCGGTCTGTACGCCCTTGTTGAATAGCTTCAACGCCAAGCTGAATGGCTGTTGCACCTGATGCACAAGCCGTGGAAAGCGTGACGGGTAGTCCACGTGTGCCGAATTTGTCTGCCAAGCGCTCTGAAACCATGCCGAACTGTGATGATTCAAAAAATGATCGCTTTGGTTTGTCATGAAGGATGTCTAAGAACTTTCTGTAGACGGAACCTTCTGTTTGATCAGCTCTTAACTCGCCTGCAAGTTCAAACCGATCTTCCCAATCAGGTTCTGCAGGTGGTGCTGCGAGAAATAGAGGCCCGTTAAACTCACCATTGATTTTAGCATCTGCAAGGGCTTCAACCGTTGTGTTTTCAGCCAAAATATATGTGCGATCGACAATTGAATTTGCTTCCGCGCCAATAAAATCAACACTTCCGCAAATCAGCGTTGAAAGTTCATTGGTCGCAAAGCGTTCAATTTTGTGAATGCCTGAAATACCTGAACTTAACTTGTTCCAGTTTTCTTCTAAACCTTCGCCAAGCGATGAGACGACGCCCATGCCGGTTACCACAACAATGGGCCGACCCATGTGATCTTTAAATGCAGGTGATGTCATATTAATTTCCTTACCTTACACTTTTCGCTTAAGTCTTTGACAATATTGCCAAACCTTCTGAGCGGTGATGACCTACGCTTGTGACAACCGCTTTGGCGGCGGCTTGCGACATTGGTGTGTCCATATCCTCGGCAAATGGTACAAGCTGCAATCCATTTTTAAGCGCAATAGCACCGAGTGCTAAACCTAAAGGAAATTGTGCTTCTAATGCATGGCCGAAGATGGCGCTGGTTGTTCGAATTGTGCCGTTTGAGTGATGTGCGTTTAAATAGTCTTTTTCAAATTGCATTGCCTGGCTACGGCCACTTGTGCCAGAGAAGACAAGTGTATCGCCATCATTGGGAATATTAAGATCGCTGTTGAGTTTGGCCATGCGATTTGCAAACGATGTCTCATCTCGTGAGCCTGCATCGCCAAGAACGCCATCAATCGTGACATATATTTTTGCACCACGCGCTTCAGCATGCTCTTTTGATTCTAAAATCAAGAATACGCCCGCCGATCCAAATACGATCCCGCGCTCGTCATCGCGCTGCCAAATAGGGCGGGCTTGGGTTGTTTCAAGCGCATTGATAGCTTCTATCACATAAAGATAATCTTCGCGTTCGGCAACAAATGCACCGCCGACCAGACAATGTGTGGATGAACCTGCTTGAATGCGGGCAACGGCTGTTTCAATTGAAGAGACGCCTGAACCTTCTTCACCCATGAAAGTGCGCGATGATCCCGTAACTTTGTGAACGATGGAAATATTGCCAGCTAAAAGGTTTGATAATTGCGATAAAAACAAAGTTGGGCGAACTTCGGTGCGAAGCTTTTCAT
>CAJQOR010000175.1 GCA_905479965.1 uncultured Rhizobiaceae group bacterium
CTTCGCGAATTAGAACGCAAAGCTGAAGCAATTCGCCAAATTTATGAAAGTCTGTTGCGTCGTGCGCGCGAGACAACGGAGCGCGGGAACTTGGAAACATCTGTTATTCAGGTGATTGCAAAAGCAGACCCACCTCAACACCCATCCACAACATCGCGAAAAACAACTGTCATTATATTCGGTATTCTCGGCGGCATGTTGGGTTTGGCATTAGCGTTTATTTTGGGATCAATCGAAAGTTTAAAACAGCATACGAGAACCAGGGGCACCAACCGTCAGCATAGCGATGCGTCACAAACCAGATCGGATCGTGACGATTTAGATACAATGCGGGATTATGACGATACGTCAGATGCGCAAAATCCTGTTAGAGCCGCACATGATCACAGACAATATCATGGGCAACAGGCCCTACATGTCGAACAACCACATGATTATAGCCGTTCGCCAGTTGGAGTTCCGCGTGGAGTTCCGCCTGGAGTTCCGCAAAGCGCTGAACATGCATATCAACAATCCTTGCCGCAATATCAACCGCACCAAGTGCCGCAGCAAAACCCTATCTATCCGCCACAGTTTAATCCTGTTGTGATGGCACCACCTTATGCGGCACCGCAGGCAGTCATGCCAAATGGGTATCCAGCTCAAGCATATTCTGCAAGTGCATATCCGCAGGCAGCGTATCCCCAAAACACAATGCCACAAAATACAAATCCGCTGAATTCAAACCCAATGCAGCAAGCTCAATGGCAAACACCACCCCAAACGCATGGCTATCAGCAACCTGTGCCAGCAAGTATGCCAAATCAGGAGCAGGCTCATGCCGCGCAACCGGTTCAAACAGAACAACCAGTTGAGCGGGAACAAATTCAGCAGCCTAGTGACCGTGAAAAAGTCATGCGCCTGAAAGGCGACGTGCAAAGATTGCGTGCCGAGCTTGAAAGCTGGTCGCAATCACGAAATCACTAAGCCGTTATAGGGTTTAAAACCTAGTCAGTATTGATTTTGATGCGTTAAAACGCTGGCATTAAAATACACCAGCACCTTCATCGGCAGTGCCTGCAAGTTGACGGAACGCACCAAATAATTCACGACCCATACCAAAATGATTGACGGAAAAATCAATTGTCTGCGCTTCGCGTGCCGCAAACTCATCTGCATCCATTAACACGTTTAATGTGCCTTCAATTGCATCTAAACGGATCATGTCCCCATCTCGCAAACGCGCAATGTTGCCAGCATCTTTTGCTTCTGGTGTCATGTGAATTGCCGCAGGCACCTTGCCAGATGCGCCTGACATGCGGCCATCGGTCAACAATGCAACCTTTTGTCCGCGATCAAGCAAAACACCCAAAGGTGGCGTAAGCTTATGAAGCTCTGGCATGCCGTTGGCTTTTGGACCTTGGAAACGCACAACAGCAACAAAGTCGCCTGTGAGCTCGCCGGCTTTAAAAGCGGATTGAAGTTCGGACTGGTCGTTGAAAATTTTTGCAGGCGCTTCGACAACCATATTGTCTACATTAACGGCAGAAACTTTAATAACAGACTTTCCAAGGTTTCCTTCAAGAACCTTAAGCCCGCCGTCTTTGCGGAAAGGTTTAGCCAAAGTTGCGATCACTTTCGGATCAGCGCTAACCTGTGGTGCAGGGATGTGGTGAATATTACCATTTTCCCCCAATTGTGCTTCAACGCGGTAGGCGGACAATCCATCGCCCCAAACAGTGCGCACATCATCATGCAGCATACCGTTGTCTAAAAGTTCACCGATTAGATAGCCCATGCCACCCGCTGCAGCGAAATGATTTACATCCGCAGGACCATTTGGATAAACGCGCGCAAGCAATGGTATGGTGTCTGAAAGATCAGAAATATCTTGCCATGTGAGTTGAATACCCGCAGCCTTTGCCATCGCGACAAGGTGCATTGTGTGGTTGGTTGAGCCACCTGTTGCATGCAGTCCGATAACGCCGTTCACGATTGAACGTTCATCGATCATTTCACCTGCAGGTGTAAACTCATTGCCTTGTGCTGTAATGGCAATCGCCCGTTTTGTTGCTTCATTCGTCAGTGCATCGCGCAAAGGTGTGCCCGGATTTACAAAAGACGCGCCTGGGATATGAAAACCCATGATTTCCATCAACATTTGGTTGGAGTTGGCTGTGCCGTAAAACGTACAGGTTCCCGGGCCGTGATAGGATTTGGATTCAGATTCAAGCAATTCTTCACGGCCAACTTTACCTTCGGCATAAAGCTGACGCGTGCGCGCTTTATCTTTATTAGACAAGCCGCTTGTCATTGGTCCAGCTGGCACAAATACGGCCGGCAAGTGACCAAATGTGAGAGCTGCGATCGTCAAGCCTGGTACGATTTTATCGCACACACCTAAATAAAGAGCCGCATCAAACATGTCGTGTGACAACCCAACAGCCGTTGCCATGGCAATCACATCGCGAGAAAAAAGCGATAATTCCATCCCTGGTTCACCTTGGGTGACGCCATCGCACATTGCAGGAACGCCACTTGCAACTTGTGCAGTGCCTCCAGCTTTGCGTGCAGCATTACGGATAATGTCAGGGAATTTTTCAAATGGCTGATGCGCTGACAACATATCGTTATACGCATTGATGATTGCCAGATTGGGTGTGTCGCTCCCGGCAAGGTCCAGCTTATCTTCTGGGCTGCTTGCTGCAAATCCATGCGCTAAGTTTGTGCAGCCAAGTTTTGAGCGGTGTGGCCCTTTTGAACTCGCAGCTTTAACCCGATCAAGATAGGGTTCGCGTGTTGATTTTGAGCGTTCAATTAGTCGATGTGTTACATCCAAAATTCGCTTATCAGCGGACATGGTTTTCTTCTTTCCTATCGGCAATGAGCCAAGTTAGATTATGGTGCCCAATACAGGTTTATTGAGCCGTTTAATGCTTCGATAACAGTGCGAATTGGCGGTGCTTCTGCCAATTCTGCTTTTAATGCTTGGTCGAGAACAGAACGTTTCCCGTCGCCTTCGATATGCAAAACAAGATAAGACGAGTTTACAATAACTGGTAATGTAAGTGTCAAGCGCGGTTCGCCTGCACCTTCAGCTTCCATTTGAATGATGGCACTTTCGCATGACATCATTGTGGCGGTTTCTAAATTATTGCCACCTGGGAAAAACGATGCTGTATGCCCATCCAATCCCATTCCAAGGACAGTAATATCAATATTAGGATATGCCTTTAAAACACCATCAAGCGTTATTTCTGCTTGGTTGATATCCTGGCCCTCTTGCCAAAAACTAATTAGCTGCGCATTCGCCGCTTTACCTTGCAATAGGTTGTCTCTGATAAGCTTTTCATTGGACCGATCATCGCCTGGAGGAACATAACGTTCATCAACCATGATGACAGAAACCTTACCCCAATCGATATCGTTTTTTGACAATTTATCAAAAAATACCTTTGGCGTTGAACCACCTGAAACAGCA
>CAJQOR010000176.1 GCA_905479965.1 uncultured Rhizobiaceae group bacterium
GTAAAGAATAATCGCGATCCCATATAGCTTTGGCTCTGTGACTGAGAATAAAAAGATGAGAGGAATTAGATAAACAAATGTTGGAAGCGTCTGCAACATATCCAATACTGGTATCATGATCCGTTGAAGCCAATTATTCCGCGACATTGCAATGCCAATCGGCACACCAAATATCACACATAAAATTGCACAGACAAAAATAATAGATAGCGTCTGCATTGCATATTCATAATGATCTATGAACGCTAAGAACATGATGGCAGAACCTACAAAAGCCATGAGTTTAAATGACTTTGACGCAAGGTAGACAATCGCCAATAAAGCAATGAGCATCAACCACCAAGGTGTCTCAACAAACACATATAAAGCGCCTTCAAGCAACCAACTTAAGGGCTGAGTAATGGGATCGAGGACAAATTTTAAACTGTCTTTAACGCCTAGAAAAGCATTTTCCATGCCCTTGGTTAAATCACGTGTTCGGGCAATTGATGAGCATGCTTCGTTCAGCTGATCAAGTGAAGGAAAAGGAAGATCCCAAAGGGCTAGTGAACTTTCCGAACCAGCCTCCGCACTGTTGTTATTCTTGCGCGCAAGAAGCTCGGCCATTGTCATTGGCCCATCTTGAGAACCACTTTCTCCGCACCAATTGCGAAGGCCGGTTTTATCGAATAAAAAATCATATGCAGCCATGATGGAATTCTTCTCAACGTTGTTTCAATAGCTCAGAGACAGTTTGTTAAAGCAGTTTTAGATATCAAAATTGCTAGACTCTATGCAGTGAAGGGGCGCATCAAAACGCGCCCCTGATGTGCGACTACTTGAAGATTGGCGCAAGCTTTGAACGTGCGTCATCGCTTACCCAAGACTGCCATACGTCTTTGTTTTGTGTAAGATAATGAACTGCAGCTTCCTCAGAAGAAGCGCTATTATCCGCCTGCCACGCCAAAAGCTGGCTCAAATCACCGGATGAAAATGAGATGTTGCTGACAAGCTCAAAGACATCTGGAGCACGTTCTGCAAAATCTGTTGTCACAACAGTTAAAACAGGTGCCGCAGGATAAGATGATTTACCCGGTGATGCGCAATCTGTTGTTTGGTTACATGCATGAATGTCCGCATCGTGGGCACCCATATCAACGGCAACCATATTGTAACGACCCAACACAGCTGTTGGTCCGTACATATATCCAAAATATGGCTCTTTTGCTTCATAGGCTGATGCCATTGCAGCCGCTAAAGTTTCACCCGAACCGTGGTTAAAAACTTCCATATTGTTGTCGGCAAAACTAAAGGCTTTTACAAGGTTATCATTGGCTGTGCGGCAACCCCATCCATCTGGACAATTGTGGAATTTTCCGCCAACTAATTCTGGATTTGCAAGAATGCCGTCAATTGTAGCAAGCTCAGGGTGCTTTGCGATAAGATAGTCCGGAACATACCAGTTTTCAGAACCGCCATCTGTGAAAACGTTTGTTGCTTTCTTCACTTTGCCCTCTGCTTCAAGCTTATTGTAAAGCGGCGCAGAGTTGATCCATAATTCTGGCACAATATCTGGTTCGTTGTTCTCTGCAAGAGATGTCACAGCTGTTGTTGTTGCAGATGGCACAAGTGTCACGTTGCATCCATAGCCCTGAACCATCAGGAATTCTGTCACTTTTGTGATGATAGATGCTGATGCCCAGTTCATTTCTGCAACAGATACATCGCCACATTCGGCGTGAGATATTGCTGGAAATGCGAGTGCTGAAAATGCGGTGGCAAATAGTAATTTCTTCATAAGGTTCTCTCCAGTTTTACCCGTTTAGTCGGGTTTTTTTAAAAATTAGTCATTGTCGCTGCCGGAGCTTCCCGCTCCAGCTTCTGAAAGATTTGATGTTGGAACTGTCATTTGCATAGCGAGTTTTGAAATCGCTTCATAATGATCCAAGGTAATTTTGACGCGGTTCTGTTTCACCTTTGGAGGGCGAACAGTATTTTTTGTTCTTATTGTAATTTCGATATTGGTGGCATGCGCACGGGGATTGTTGGGTAGCTTATCGACCGAACCGTCGGCATATAATTCGAATGTATCAGCCCCAGCTTTCATCACGATATCTTGCCCCAAAGACATCGCAGCACTTGAGATGAAGGGCAGTAAAAAACACCAATTTTGAACCTGCCTTATGGTTAAGTTTCCACCAGACAAACCTTTTGGTAAGTTGACGAAATCACCCAGTGTTATGCCCAAACGTAGAGGGCAAATAACTGAAGTGCCTTCCCAAACAGCTACGTTAATATCGGGTGAGCAGCTTGTTTTATCCAAAATCACATCCAATAAAGGACCAACACAATCCGCGCCCATCTGCGCCAACCAAACACAGGCATTGGCTGCGTCATCGGCTTCTCCCCAAGTGAAACCGGAGCCTTTGGTTGCGCGCACTGCCAAAGCTGATAGTTCTGACATTGATAGTTCAATCATTGGTGTGTTGTGCAGCATTGCATTCATGAACTGAGCACCTCACATAATTCGTCAGGGTAAGGTAATCCTTGAAAGAGGCTAATGCGAACCCAGCGATCTGAACGCGGGTCAAATCTCGTCGCGCCAAAGAACGCAAGTTTGCAACGCAACATATCTATCGGCATTAATTCCGCAGAAATGAGGTTATCCTGAATTTCCGCAAAAGGTTTGTTGACAGTCTTTTGGAGGCGCCGAACAATGTTACGATATTGCGGGTGCAATAAAAGAAATTCAGCTATGGGCGTTTCGCCATCCCAATCTTTGATTTTACCCGCTAACCTAGATACTTGCCGACCAATATCCAGCGGCAATTCCTGTTCCTGACCAGGTTCATTATGTCGCTCACCCAGCCGTGGTTCTAATTTATCTTCTGACACATACCAAAAGCGGGCGCATTCATCATGATCTTTATAATGATAGTCTAACGCCCAAGAATAATGCATTTTGATCAGCTCGAGCAGTTGAGAAATCTGCATACCGCCATTGATCTGATTAACCACAGCTTGATTGTCAGCCATGCAACATGCCAGATCATCAATAATGGCTCCATGGGGTTCTAAAATAGATGATAACAGCGCTTCTTGCGCTTCAATTTCAAGATTTAATTCGCCCCACCGCCAAAGCTCATCCCAAGGGTTTTTTACATCCCAATCCATTTCTTTTTCTACATACTTAAAGAGGTCTTCTAAACCTTGACGAAGTTGGGCGAGTTTTATGGTTTGAACTGGATGTTCGCTTTGCCAAACTGCAGCATTTTCCAT
>CAJQOR010000177.1 GCA_905479965.1 uncultured Rhizobiaceae group bacterium
GTTTGAAGAACACCGCTGAAATCATGCGGTTTGCAGCACTTCCTACCTATAGCAAAGACAGCAATGATTGGGATGATGTGTAGATATAAAGAACCCGCCAACGAATTAACTTCGATGACGGGTCTCATGCCCACGACATAATAAAATGTCGCCCCCGGCATTTATTCGTATACGACAAATAATCACCTTGTATTTATAGAGAATTACAAGCGCCTGCAAGTTTTAACGATTTTTGGTCGAATTCGCGCATGAATTTGCTAAACGCGCCTGACCATTAGTCGACCTGAATCGATGTAATTTTGAAATCCAAATTTGCGATATAAATCGTGCGCATTATCCGTGCCCAGCATGAAACTTGGTACTTGTTCCAATTCTTGATGGCTCAAGATTTCTTGCATGAGTTTCTTTGCAATACCATGTCCTCGAAACCCATCAAATACAAATAAATCAAAAATATAGGCAAAAAAAGCTTTATCTGTGACAACACGGGCAAATCCGATCTGCCTGTTGTGATGAGGCCCTTGGCTTGGATCATGCAACCGCGCGATAAAACACAACGAATTCTCAAATGATGTTCGGATAGAATATGGAGAGCGCCCTGCTCCCCAATATGTGCTTTGCAGGAATGTGCAGACGCGCTCAAATTCAATATGACGTTTATCGGTTGTGATCTCGATGCCGTATGATTCTTTCATAATCATGATGTTAACGACGATTTATAAAAATGCGAGTGAAATTTCTAATCCATGTTTTTTAAAACCACCACCTCAATATTGTGAAAAGCTTACTCTTATCCCGATCACCTATTGCCATATCTTTCGTTAAATAAGATAAGCAACATATGGCACCTAAATCACAAAAACGCGACACGCAAGATTTCGCAAAACCTGGCAAAAACAAACCTTGGAAGAAAAAGATTCCCAAGGAACGTGATCAAACACCATCAAATTTAATCGAATTTGACTACCAACCGCCAGCAGAAATGCCAGAAGTAATTTATTCCGATGATCAAATCGTGGTGTTTAGCAAACCTAGTGGGCTCTTGTCTGTTCCTGGAACAAGGCCTGGGCGGCAAGATAGCCTTGTCAGTCGTGCACAAACACTATTTCCCTCAGCGCGCATCGTTCACCGGTTGGATATGGATACATCCGGTCTTATCGTTATGGCACTTAATGCGGACGCGCATCGCAATTTGTCTATGCAGTTTGAAGCAAGAAATATCGGTAAACTCTATCACGCAATTGTCGCAGGTCATCTAAATGAAGACAAAGGGACGATCGAGCTTCCTTTATTTGTAGATTGGCCAAACAGACCTAAACAGATGGTTGATTTTGAAAGAGGAAAGCCAGCAAAGACAGAATATGAAGTTGTTGAAATATATCAACGTGATGATGGATTTAAATCAGCCCGCGTGGCACTTCATCCCATCACCGGACGGTCTCATCAACTGCGTGTTCATATGCTGGAATTAGGTCATCCCATTCTTGGAGATGTGTTTTACGCCCAAGATGATGCACTTAAAGCTGCGTCGCGCCTCTGCCTTCATGCAACTGAGTTGAGCCTAGATCATCCAACCAGTAACGAACGAATGAATTTTTCGCAAAATCCAGACTTTTAGTTAAAATCAAGGTTAAATTCTGTAATTTGTGCATTTATGACCATATTTTGGTCAATTATGTTGATTTACACCACATTTTCCGGGATTTACGCTCAAGTTGGGCGATATTGCTGGCTGACTGCTTGACAAGCTGCAATATTACTTCTTCTATACCTACACTGGTACTTTTACCTACCAACGCTGGTACTTTTCCCGAATGGGCCGAAGGACGAACAGTTTGATGGAACACATTTCACGAGATGAGATCATGAAATCTCTTGATCGGATTTTAGCATCCGACGAATTCTCTTCGTCTCCAAATCTGAAAAAGTTCCTAAGCTACATCATCGAGCAAAAACTCGATGGCAATGAAGCTGGCTTAAAGGCCTACTCAATCGCTATCGATGCATTTGGTAGATCTGAAGATTTTGATTCACAAATTGATCCAATCGTACGTGTACAAGCAGGCCGCCTGCGCAAAGATTTACAAGATTATTATGAAGGTTCCGGTGCACATGATCCTATTCGAATTGAAGTGCCACGCGGGAGCTATAAACCGGAGTTTCATCGCCAAGATGTTCATTCGGAAGGAGCAGAAAGCACAGCATCTACACAAATAATCGTGTCGCCTAGTGAGATTAAAAGTAATTTGCGGACGGCCAAATTTGTGATTGCTGGCTTGATTGGAGTGTTTGCCATTATCTTGTGTGTAGAGATCGTGCGTCATCATTACTTTTCTTCAGAATACACTAAATCACCCTTTTCTGCGAAGAGAACGGATGCATCAAATACTATTAGCGTTGTTATACATGGAGGCTTGGAAGTTGAGGACGATACAGATAGTAGCGACATTCAATTTGCCCAGGAATTCCGCCAGGCTTTATCGCGCAACCCATCACTATCAGTTGTTTTAACCGAGGGACATGAATTCAGTCCAGCATCAGACTTTATCATTGAACAAAGTTTTTTGGGTGGTCAATCCAACAGAATAGTCTCCCTAGAATTGATCAATGGCCGCACTAATGAACTTGTTTGGGGCAACACCTACGACCGTACAGACAATCCAGAATTGGTCGCACAAGCGATCCGCGATATAAGCAGCC
>CAJQOR010000178.1 GCA_905479965.1 uncultured Rhizobiaceae group bacterium
CCAAACGATCTGGTCCGATACGACGATCAGACAAGATTATGATGTTGTAATTGCCTCTAACAGCTGCTTCAGCGCGTTCACATAGATTTTCAAGCGCAGCGTCCATGCCTTCAGGACCTTGCGCACTATCATAGCTCATGCCAAGCGTTTTTGTATCAAAACGATCGTCCATTTGACTGATGGAGCGAATTTTCTCCAAGTCGCCATTGGTCAAGATCGGTTGACGTACTTCAAGACGTTTAAGCTTTGATGCGCCTTCATGATCAAGAAGATTTGGGCGCGGTCCAATAAAAGAAACCAAGCTCATCACCAGTTCTTCACGAATAGGATCAATTGGTGGATTGGTCACCTGCGCAAAGTTTTGCTTGAAATATGTGTATAGCAGTTTTGACTTTTCAGACATTGCAGAAATTGGCGTGTCTGTGCCCATGGAGCCAATAGCTTCTTGGCCAGTGGTTGCCATTGGGGACATCAAAATTTTGGTGTCTTCTTGTGTGTAGCCAAATGCCTGTTGACGATCGAGCAAGCTCACATCATGGCGCACTTCGCGCGGCTCAACTGGATCTAACTCTTCCAAAATGAGCTGCGTGTTATCAAGCCATTCACGATAAGGGTGGCTATCTGCCAATTGAGATTTAATCTCATCATCGGAGATAATACGACCTTCTGCCATATCGATAAGAAGCATTTTACCAGGCTGTAGACGCCATTTTTGAACAATGTTTTTCTCTTCTACTGGCAATACGCCAGCTTCAGATGCCATGATGATGCGATCATCTTTTGTGACAATATATCTTGCCGGACGTAAACCGTTACGATCAAGCGTTGCACCAATTTGGCGACCATCTGTAAATGCAACAGCAGCTGGTCCATCCCAAGGCTCCATCAGCGCGGCATGGTAGTTATAAAATGCTTTGCGATCTTCTGACATCAGTTTGTTGCCAGACCAAGCTTCTGGGATCAGCATCATAACAGCATGTGCCATTGAATATCCGCCTTGGATCAAAAATTCCAAAGCATTATCAAAACAGGCAGTGTCTGATTGTCCTTCGTAAGAAATCGGCCACATTTTTTCGATGTCATCACCGAACAATGGAGACGTGATGGATGCTTGACGGGCAGCCATCCAGTTCACGTTACCACGCAATGTGTTGATCTCACCATTATGCGCTACCATGCGATAAGGGTGTGATAAACGCCATGACGGGAATGTGTTTGTCGAAAAACGCTGGTGAACAAGAGCAACAGCAGATTCAAAACGTGGATCAGTTAAGTCTTTATAATAGGAACCAACTTGATAGGCTAAGAACATGCCTTTGTAGACAATTGTTCTTGCAGAGAAGGAAACTGGGTAGAAAGTTTCGCTATCAAATTTGTGATCATTTAGAAGACGGTTTGAAATTACCTTACGCAGCGTGTAGATCGCGCGCTCGAATTCATCGTCATCGGTAATGCCCTCATCGCGGCCAACAAAGATTTGGTAATGCACAGGCTCGGTCGCTGCGATTTCAGGATCTTTAGACAAAGATGAATTATCAACAGGCACATCACGAATAGTGATCAGGCCAAAACCCTCATCAATAATAGTGTCTGTAATGACATTGAGGATATCCTGGCGAATATCTTCGTCTTGCGTTATGAAAAAATAACCAACGCCGTAGTCACCTGCTTCTGGCAATTCAACATCGTCTTTTGCAAGCACTTCTTTGAAAAATTTATGCGGAATTTGCATGAGCATACCCGCGCCATCACCCATAAGTGGATCCGCGCCCACGGCACCACGGTGTGTCAGGTTCTCAAGCATGAACAAACCATCTTGAACGATTTGGTTGGATTTCTCACCTTTCATGTGGGCAACAAAGCCCACACCACATGCATCATGTTCATTGCGTGGATCATACATGCCCTGTTTATGCGGCAAACCAAAAGTGTGAACAGGTTTTCGCGTATCAGCATAATTTGCTGTTACGTTTTGCTGTTGTGGCGCGGATGGCGAATGTTTCGTCATCGTCTCGTCTCCTTCTGGCCCTTAGGGCATTTAATCTGCTTCGGCTTTTGTTAAAGCGCGAAGAATACTCCGATCATGTTTGTGTCATCCCAAAATCCAAGTTTTATGACACGTATGAACATACGTGGGCACTGCTTTTAAGATTTTGTGATGCACCAATTTTTCAGCTTCCGCTTTCTCTCAAGATCTGCGGTAATCTGCGCTGGCATTGATCACGTGTTGCGTAAATTTGCGAACTTACGTCGAAATAGGACAGCATGTCTGTCCTATTCTTACGTTTCTATGCCAGAACATATGACGTTTCGCAAGGTCACGCTCGCATTTAATTGAGTGCCTGTCACATATTTCCCAGTAATTAACAGGCTCCTGCCGGAAATTATAGCAGAAATATTCTAACATGCGGTGAAAAACGCCAAAGGAAAGTCTGCCTGTTTTTTGGACATAAAAAAATAATATGGTAAGATAGGCGAAAGCTTAATGAACTTTATTGAGTTCTCCGGCGATAAACTAATGCTCGCGAACCGCTCACATTCAGTTGATCAAATCTAACGTGTCGTTGATTTCCAATTGATCAGGTATTTGGTTAGTAATGTTCTTGCCGGGTCACTAACGACCCAAAACGATGAATGGTCATCCTAAGGAGAATTTAAATGTCTAAGAAAATTGTTGGTGCATCTGCACTTGCTGGCGCAGTAGCTATGGCTCTTTCTGGTGCAACTTTGGTTGCTTCTACAACAGGCGCATCTGCAGCTAAAGAAAAATGCTACGGCATTTCACTTGCTGGTAAAAACGATTGTGCAGCTGGCCCAGGTACATCATGTGCTGGTACTTCAAAAGTTGACTACCAAGGCAATGCTTGGAAATCAGTAGAAGCAGGTACATGTGTATCAATGTCAGTTCCAGGCGATCGCTCAGGTTCACTTGAGCCACTAACACGCGATCTTCCAGCTTAATAATTAGGCTCATTGTTTGTCAGATAGGAGTGATTAGATGTTGAATGCCACCCCCCGGCCAATCCCAGCTGATCATGAATATCTGGCAGAGTGTTCGGTTCCTGCACGAGCGGGAGCCGGACTAAAAGGCCAGCATATCGATGACGTCTTATCTGATGAATATAAGATGGGCTTTTTTGAGGTTCATGCTGAGAACTATATGGGCGCAGGCGGCCTTCCGCACCAAGCGCTCACACAAATTCGAAATAATTTCCCTATAACTGTGCATGGCGTTGGCCTTTCCATTGGTTCTGAAAAAGATCTTGATAAAGACCATATTGAACGATTGGCAAAAGTTGTCGACCGCTATCAGCCGGGCATTGTGTCTGAACACTTAGCCTGGTCCACACATGATAATCATTATTATAATGATTTACTGCCAGTTCCTTACGATCAGGCTACGTTAGATCGTGTTGTGAGCCATATTGGACAAGTTCAGGATAGACTTAAACGTCCAATTTTACTCGAAAATCCATCCACTTATGTTGCGTTTGAACAATCAACTATGAGCGAGACTGATTTTATTACAGAAATCGCCCGTCGCGCAGGTTGTGGATTGTTGCTCGATATCAATAATGTTTTTGTTTCCGCAACAAATCATAAATATAGCCCAGAGAAATATCTATCTGAATTTCCACTTGGACATGTGGGTGAGATCCACCTTGCAGGTCATGCGGAAGATAAAGATGATGATGGCGAAACTATTCTCATTGATGCGCATGATCGGCCGGTCGCAGATGAGGTTTGGAAACTATATAAAAATGTGGTCACACAAATGGGACCCATCCCCACTTTGATCGAGTGGGATAATGATGTGCCTGAATGGCATATATTGCGGCGCGAGGCTAAAATTGCCGAAGCGATTTTGGACACTGTTCCGGAGCATCCATTACTGGGAGAACGTCATGCCAGCGCGGCTGAGTGAGTTGTCTGACGAATACAACGTCACTCAAAATACGTTTTCATCTCTATTACTTGACCCTGAAATCCCTTGCCCAAAG
>CAJQOR010000179.1 GCA_905479965.1 uncultured Rhizobiaceae group bacterium
CCGCTTCAGGTTTTGCTATGACGTTTTTTCTTATCTCTCTCGGGCAGGGTGTTGGCCCAGTTGTCATTGGTATATGTTTACGCAATGGGGTAAATATAGATTGGGTCTTCAGTCTTTGCGGTGTTTTATGTTTGGGGTTGGCATTTATTATTCCACCTCGCGCAGACAGATGCCCGATCAAAGAAAATATCACAAATCGCATAAAATCTATGATTTTTTCGAAGGTTTAGGATATATTTCGCCAATTTTCACTTGAAATTCATCATTTTTATATAAAAATTCTTCATATATAACGAAAATGCATGAATATGGAACTTGCATGCTTATTTATGATTTTAAAAATACACGTAAATAGAGTAATCATAATCAAGATTAAGTAAGACAAATCATTCATACTTCTAGATATCATTGTGATTTTCGTTGATAAATTGGCAAAAAGATCAATATCAATTTTTACTAAAAACAGCCAACTAATAGGCTGGATAGTAGGTTTTTTATGAAAACCTATGGATTAAGGTCTGTTTCTTAAAGAAATAGACCTTTTTTTGATTTTTTATCAGAGCTCAGAAAACGCACGCTATTGTTTATAATATTTTATACGGCGTTATAACGCGTATTTTTGGTGCGATACTAAGCACGAATAACGAGAAATATGTTTGTATTTTTACAGTTCAAATTAGGGGTAATTGTCATAAATTGTCCTGCGATATCTTGCGTTAAAATCTTCACTATAAAGCTGCCAAGCTTCGCTTTCCAAGACAAAGGTGGGCAGGGTGTCTTCGCGTGTTGGTTCTGGCTCATAGGCGTCTAACCAAGCATGCGCAATGTCTTCGGTGATATCATCACCGCGCCAGTTTTCTTGATCCATCCTGATAATTTGCACAGTTGTGTCATGACAGTCTTTTACAGCGTCATTGAGTTTTATAGGGCGCAACTCTGCTTCATGAATAAATAAGCAATCATGTTGATCGATAAACAGCAAAAACTCTTGGCTGTGGTAAAAAATATCTCCATTTTTGTATCGTCTATTAGTTATGGCAGGGGCGTTTTCAGTGTGTGGTGGCTGTATCTGTGTCACGTTACGCAAACCGCTTTATAATTTCGTATATAATTATACGAAAACGTATAAATGTCAAGATTTTTGAACGATGTGGAAGGTCTAGACGGCGGAAAGTACCGAGCATTTACGTCTTATAATTGATCAACAATCACAGGTTTAAGTGACACTGTTATCTAAGTCTTGAAATTGGTGTTCAGCAACATCACTCGTAAAGGCAATGCATAAACTAACTTGCTTTATCTGCGCGGTAACCCAATCGCGGAAAATGCACATGAACATGACCGATATCAGCATCGCTGCGTTTGACGGTGATGCGTTCGTGATCTGCATAGACCAAAGTGCCTTCAACAGGTTGTTCTCCGCCGTTTAAATCAGGTGAGACAACAAGTTGTTCACCGGCCTTGAGGCCTTGCGGGTCATTTTGATCATTGTGGTCGAGAGAAATTGGATCGGCTTCACCTGCGATACGTATCGCATCTTCAGGTGATTGCTCGTTCATTTCTCCGTGGCCTAAAGCTTGAACTTTGGCCTGCCAATTTTGAAGATGCTTAAATTCAGACAGGAACATAGGGCCATGTTCCCAACGGCCTTTTAAAAACCACACAACATAATAATATTGAGCATCAATCGCACCAGGTTCATCACCTAATAAAAAGTTTCGTCCATCTGACAGCTGCTCATCAAGCCATTTCATTTGCGCTCTCATTTGCGCAGCAAGATGTGGTAAATCTGCATTGGCTTTCTTCAAGCCTTCCGCCCAATCAGGGCCGAAGTATAAACGTCCACGGTCTTTTGCAAAGTCCTCTGGAAGGTTTTCTCCAGCGGAGCCTAGGACGATTTTAACAGCGAGATCAAATAGGGCGCCATCCGTCCAACGGCTTAAAGACCAGATCAGTCCACGATCTTTCGTTGGGAAAAATGTTGGTGATGGGAAACGGCGTTCAAGCTCCTGTAGTATGCATTGTGTATCGCAATATATGTCAGCGCCAACTTGCATGACAGGCGTTCTTCGGTAGCCGCCGGTTAATTTTGTCAATTTAGGTTTCGGGGCTAATCGTGGGATTTCAACCGAATACCACGCGAGTTTTTTGATCCCTAGAGCAACGCGAACTTTTTCAGCGACAGGAGATTGCGGATAATTGTGAAGAATGATGTCAGTCATAAAAAGCCCTTTAATGTGTTTAGGCGAATTTATAGAAGGTCTGTGTCACCTTCAAGGTCGGATGTCAGGTGCTGTGATATATTCCATCACAATGCTCTCACGCTTTCTTTAATATCAGTTGATCTTGGTTTCTGCGATAAGCTCGCTAAGTGAAACTAAACTTCGATTTTTCTCGTTGCATCCATAACCGTAAAACAAATGGATGCGACGATCACAGGAGAAACAATATGAACCGCAGAACTTTTTTGACCATCACAACAGGCCTTGGTGCCGGTGCACTTATAGCTCGTTCCGGCTTTGCCAATGCTTCAAAAAACGAATGGCCGCTGGAAGCAGGTGAAAATTTTGCTTATGAAATCTCAAAACCTGATGCAGAATGGGCAAATATCTTAGATGATATGCAATATAAAGTACTGCGTCATGAAGCGACGGAACGTTCGTTTACGCATCCTTTGTTAGAAGAAAATCGTGTGGGTACATTCCACTGCGCCGGCTGTGATTTGCCGGTTTATTCATCAGAAACTAAATATAAAAGTGGGACCGGATGGCCAAGTTTTTGGGACAATATTGATGATGCTGTGCGCACAAAAGAAGATAAATCATTCTTCTCAACGCGCACAGAGGTTCATTGCCGCAGATGTGGTGGACATTTCGGTCATATCTTTGATGATGGGCCAAAACCAACAGGCTTGCGCCATTGTTTAAACGGCGCTGCTTTAACCTTTAAAACGACTGAAGCCTAAACAAAGTTAGGCCCAGTATAAGGTTGACGGAACGCGTTGGGTTTAACAGTCGGTTTAAACCCGGCCTCGGGGGAGACCACGTTCCGTCAAGTTCAATACTAAAGTGAAAAAAACAAATGAAATTGATCTAGATCAATAGCGCACACGATTTTTCTCAGTTTTGTAATAAAACTGCGTAATCCATCAAATTTTCGTGCCACCACTGGTGGCCTCAGGTTTCCCAAAATGGCTTCAAGTTTAGATAACTTGAAGCCTTTATATTAGGAGAGGACGGAGCCATCCATGCGGTCGACCTCATTGGGGAAAGGCCGGGGAGGGTGTTTTTCCGTAACTCTGCTATTATTTATAGATAGG
>CAJQOR010000180.1 GCA_905479965.1 uncultured Rhizobiaceae group bacterium
ATTCGATATTTTCCCACAACGATAATGTAGCGGGGCACCAGCCATCACCTTTTTCATCGTAAAAACGTGGGTATATTTCATCTCCCCAAGGTGAGGGGCCCGGATCGCTTGCATAACCAGATCGTGCAATAAACCCGTCAAACTGATCAGCATGTGCGAATATTGGATCATTATAGGCACTGAAGCTATCATTAAGCGGGTGATCCGCCGGCTCTTTGAATATGCCAAAGGTGTAGACCGCTAATTTCAACTTGCTAACCTCATGTGGCTAGAATTCGATATTGATTGCCTTCCAAGACGACCGCCGTCAACTCTTGTGTTGAATATGCCATTGTATCCGCGTTTATGCGGTTTTGCATAATCTCAATTGGGTGATGCGGGGTGTGCCCATGCACGATGACTTTTGGGAAAAGGCCACCATAAGAAATGAAATCATTCCGAATGGTCATCAGATCATGATTAGATTGCGCGTCCATCGCAATGCCCGGTCTCACACCTGCATGGGCAAACAAATAGTCACCTTCTATTTGGCTGAATAGCAATTCACCAATAAACTCAATATGTGAGCGTGGCACCGATTGTAACAGCGCATCACGAAATGCCAACATTTCTTCATCACTGACTGACAGGTGCACTGGTTGCAGGCCATAAGAAAGCACGCATTCGGACCCGCCATAGGTTAAAAATGAATTTGCTGTTTTGATCGGATCATCTAAAAAACGGATCAGCTTTTCCTCATGATTGCCTTTAAGGCAGGAGACATGTTCATTGCTGGCCATTAAATTAATGAGATATTGAATGCAGCCTTTGGAATTTGGCCCGCGGTCAATATAATCTCCTAAATGAATGATTTTATGATGTTTTACTGGATTTTGCGTGAGATCATCTGAAATCAAATCATGGATTTTAAACAGTAAATCAAGATAGCCATGCACATCGCCAATGGCATAGATGCGTGTATCTTGCGGTGTCTTTGCTTCACCCAGTGCAATATTGCTCATGGTTTGTTCCAATTGATCTTATATAGAGTTGATGATTGTATGCGATTAGAAAACAATCTTCATCCCATCTTTGCCAATATGCAAGTCTCCTTGCCAGTGTTGGCGCACTGCATCGGTCCAATCTTGTTCGGTAATGCTTGGGTCTGCGCCGGGAACCAGATGATTAAGCGCCAACACTTTGACGTTTGCAGCGCCTGCAATTTTGCCTACATCAACTGCATCCGTATGGCTTTGTAAGAGATGATTTTTAAGGCGACCATCGGTGACCCCAAGGCTTTTGCATAAGGCATCAACACCTTTTATCAGCAGCGCCTCATGCACCAATACATCCGAACCTTTGGCAAAATCTACGAGCTCTGGCATATATGTTGTATCACCCGAAAGCGTTACAGCCTTTTCGTTGGATTGTATGCGTATGGCGTAACTCTCTTCAATCGGAGGATGAAGGTTTTTGATCGCGGTGATCATAAGATTATCGTTTTGATATATCTCTCCCTCAGTGATTTCCACAAAGGATAACAATTTTGAGATATCGCAGCGACCTTCATCTTCAATGCGCAGATCGATATCAAACTTCATCGAAAGCAAAAAACCATTCCAGTAATCTTCTATACCTTTCGGGCCGATGACTTTGATGGGTTTAATTAAACCCGCCGTCCAAGCTGTATGAAATAATGGACCCAATTCAAGATAATGATCTGAATGCAAATGCGTGATGATAACGACGTCTATTTCATTGAGCTCAACGCCCTGATCGCACACCCCGCGACAAACGCCTAAGCCTGCATCAACGAGAATGTTTTTACCAGCGATTTGCACCAAGTTGGAGCAGGGCATGTTGGAACCTGGTTTAATTGCTGGTCCACCTTTGACACCGAGCAATGCAACACTTGCATTCGACATAATATTTTCACTTTTGTAATTCTAAGTCGCGATAAATCTAGATGTATTTAAAGGCCTATGCCAGTATGTATTTTGTTTTAAATATCCGTTATGGGCAGAATAAATGGCGCAGTTAAAGTTTGATCCGCTCTCAAAAGAGTTTTCAGAAAATCCCTATAAAATCTATCAAGCTTTGCGGTCAGTAGATGCGCCATATTACTTTGCCGATCAGGATATGTATTTGCTCTCACGCTATGATGATGTGAGCCAAATAGCCACGAACCGAAATATGGTGCGCTCGCTTGATGGGCTTATATCACAAGAAGAGACGCAGGAGCGGCAACGCCGCGCCAATTGGCATGATATGCCCTATCATGAACGTGTGGTGCAGTTTAGCCTTCTTGATAGTGATGGTGAGGTTCATCGACGTTTACGCAAACAAGTGTTTGGCACTTTTACTGCGCGATCTATCGCCGCGCTAGAGCCTGTGGTGCAGGCATTTGTTGATCGATTGATTAAAGGCTTTAAAGACAATGACCAGATCGATTTTATCGAGGATTTTGCTGCTCATGTGCCCGGCTATGTGATCGGGCATTTGCTTGGTGCGCCAGAGGTATATTCAAACCAGTTGCGATTATGGTCAGAGCAAGTGGTGCAATATTTTGATGTTGATCGTTCAGGTGACAAGAAACAAA
>CAJQOR010000181.1 GCA_905479965.1 uncultured Rhizobiaceae group bacterium
ATTCAGGTGCTGGCGGTACTGAAAGCCAAGACTGGGCAAACATGCTCATGCGCATGTATACGCGCTGGGCCGAGCGATCAGGCATGAAAGTTGAACTTTTAGAAATCCATGACGGTGAGGAAGCAGGTATTAAGTCCGCAACGCTGCTCATCAAAGGCACCAATGCTTATGGTTGGCTCAAAACTGAGTCTGGTGTGCACCGTCTTGTGCGCATTTCTCCGTTTGATAGCAATGCGCGCCGTCATACGTCATTTTCAAGTATCTGGGTTTTCCCAGTTGTGGATGATTCCATCGATATTGAAGTTGCTGAAAGCGATTGCCGAATTGATACATATCGCGCTTCAGGCGCAGGCGGTCAGCACGTTAATACAACAGACTCAGCTGTTCGGATTACCCATGAGCCAACTGGAATTGTTGTTCAGTGTCAGCAAGAGCGCTCACAACACAAAAACAAAGCCAAAGCTTGGGATATGTTGCGCGCGCGACTTTATGAGCTTGAACTTGAAAAACGTGAAGCTGCGGCAAATGCGGAA
Organism: uncultured Rhizobiaceae group bacterium; assembly: GCA_905479965.1. Next base: position 534 of record CAJQOR010000181.1, read on the forward strand.
GCTGCCAGCAAGTCAGATATCGGATGGGGACACCAGATCAGATCTTATGTTCTACAGCCCTATCAGCTTGTTAAAGATCTGCGGACAGGCCATGAGAGCACTGCACCGCAGGATGTACTTGATGGTAAGCTAGATAGCTTTATGGAAGCAACATTGGCACACAGAGCATTCGGCGGTAATGTTGATGTTCAGGATATCGACTAACAACGTTAAGTAGGCTTTTGCTCAACTAAAATATCCAAATGCTGTACTCACGGCATAGAGCCAATAGATACCGGCTGCAGCGAGTACAAAAACCACGGCTGTTGAGCCAAGGTCTTTGGTCTTTTTGCCGAAATCTGAAACCTCTGGTGACACACGATCAACAACGCATTCGATCGCAGTGTTGAGTGTTTCTACCGCTAAGATGATCAGCAATAAGATCGTGAAGATAACAAGGTGAAAGAGCGCGCTGCCAATTAGTATCAGCACTAGCAGCGCCAAAGCACCGAATATCAATTCTTGTTTTGCAGCAGGTTCTTTTATGAGAATTAATATTCCATCCGCTGAGTTTTTGGATGCAGATATAATTCGGCTAAAACTTCCTAACACGGACATGATAACGCGCTCCATTTGTGAATATACATTCGTGCAACTTGGTAATTTTACGATCGTAAATATGGTAAGTGATCAACCAAATGCATATCATCTTAGTTGGATGCAGGCTCCACATAGATGTCATCTAGATCATCAATATAGACCGAAAATGTTTCAGGTTCCGCTGTATTCAGATCTTTTTTAAGATAAACATATGCGGCAAATCCCGGTGCACTCGCACTCCCCAATGAGCTCTCAGGGCGAACATCAGTGATAAACGCATTCATGTTGGATATCTCTTCAATATCAATGGTTAGCGCCTGCACAGGACCATCCTCAGTATTTTCGATCTTTTGTAAAACAAGCATGCTGGTTTTGTCCGCCCGCATGATGGATGAGAGACGATAATAACCACCTGTTTGGACCATCTGGCCGTCAACGTCCTGTTCTTCAGTCCAATAACCACCACTTACCACAAATGTAAGGCCGTTGGGCAAGGTGAGGGCATCTTCAAGACCTTCAGCAGATGCGGAATGGAAACATAGACCTGTGAACAACAGACTGAGATATAGTATGATATTTTTCATCATGACGTGAATACTCTTTGTTTTAAAACTTAGGTTTTATAACAAGGCTCAAGCCAAGCGGAACTAGCTGGCTTTAAGCTCAATCATCATAAAGGCTGGAATATCATCGCCAAAGCCAACCGGAGTTGGTTCGTTATCATGATGATCATTGCGACGATTGCGGTTGCCACGTTTATTGTTTGAGGCTCTTCCACGGTCGTTTGCAGGTGATTTTATTGGCTCTACCGCTTCAACAGTTGCTTCAGTTTCATCGGCCTCAGGCACGCTGTCTTGCAGTTTTTCAGCTTTCGGTTTGCGAGGCTTACAGGCAGGCTTTGCTTTAGCCGTTTCAGCTTCATCGCTAACAGGTTGAGATCCTTCAACCTCCACCCATTCAATTTTGGTATCGATTAGCTTTTCAATTGCATCAATATATTTTTTGTCAGACTTTGCGATCAGCGAGAATGCAGCGCCTTCGCGGCCTGCGCGACCTGTGCGCCCTATGCGGTGAACATAATCTTCCGCATGTGTTGGGATATCGAAGTTGAAGACATGGCTCACAGCTGGAATATCTAACCCACGTGCGGCAACATCCGAAGCGACAAGCAATGTAATTTTGTTGTCTTTAAAAGCTTGCAGCATAGACATGCGCGAGCGCTGATCCATGTCACCATGCAGAGCACCAGCTGAAAAACCATGACGTTCAAGGGACCGATAAAGATCAGCAACAGCGCGTTTACGGTTACAAAAAATAATGCCGTTTTGTAACGTTGATTCTTGTGATTTAATTATGTCGCGAAGCACAGCACGCTTGTCGTAGTCTTTTGAACCAGTAGATACCAAGCGCTGCGTAAC
>CAJQOR010000182.1 GCA_905479965.1 uncultured Rhizobiaceae group bacterium
GCGAGCCACATATCGGCACAGCTTATACTGCGCTATATAACTATCTATTTGCCAAAAAGATGGGCGGCACGCTCATTTTGCGCATCGAGGATACGGACGCAACGCGTTCAAAACCAGAATTTGAACAGACAGTTTATGACAGCTTGCGCTGGATGGGACTTGATTGGTCAGAGGGTCCTGATGTAGGCGGGGATTACGGGCCTTATCGCCAAAGCGATCGTAAACATCTTTATGGCCAATATGTTGATCAATTACTTGCAGCTGGCCACGCTTTTAAATGCTTTTGCACATCAGAAGAGTTGGAAGAAATGCGTGCATTCCAAATCTCGCAAGGCAAAGCACCACGCTATAATGGTGCAGGTCTTCGCCTGTCCCAAGAAGAGATTGAAGAACGCGAAGCGCGCGGCGAAGTTCCTGTCATTCGCATGAAAATTCCAAGTGAAGGTTCATGCAAATATATAGACGGCGGCTATGGCGAAGTTGAAATTCCGTGGGATGCTGTAGATATGCAAGTCATCCAAAAAAGTGATGGCATGCCGACATATCACATGGCCAATGTGGTCGATGATCACTTGATGAAAATCACCCATGTGGCCCGTGGTGAAGAATGGATTTCTTCAACGCCTAAACACATTTTGCTATATCAGTATCTTGGTTGGGAAGCTCCGCAGTTTACACACCTTCCATTGATGCGTGGTGCAGACAAATCAAAACTGTCAAAACGTAAAAACCCAACGTCCATGTCATATTACGCTGGACTTGGTCACTTACCGGAAGCTTTGACTAACTTCCTTGGCCTGTTCTTCATCCAAATTTCCGAAGGCGATGAGCTGATGGATCTAAACGAGTTGATAGAACGATTTGACCCAGACAAGCTTTCAAAAGCAGGTGCCGTTTTTGATGTTCAAAAGCTTGATTGGCTCAATGCACGTTGGTTGCGTGAAAAACTCACTGAAGAAGAGTTCTTGGCACGTGTCTTGGAATGGGCAAGCGAAAATGATAAGCTCAAACAAGGCCTATTGCTGGCTCAATCACGTATTCAAACATTCTCAGAACTTCCTGACCTTGCCGGCTTCTTGCTAAAAGGTGATGTTGGGGTAACGGCACAGTCTTTTGCGAACATCAAAAAGAACCCACCTGAGAAATGTCTTGAAGTAATTGATGCCGTTCGCCCGGCCCTTGATGAAATGGACGAATGGAACCGCGAAAGCATTGAAGAAACGCTGCGTGCCGTTGCTGAAAGTTTAGAGACTAAACTTGGCAAATTAACCCCACCATTATTTGTTGCGGTCAGCGGTTCATCTCGTTCGCTTCCATTGTTTGACGCAATGGTCTTATTGGGCCGCGCAATGGTCCGTCAACGTCTAAAAGTGGCAAGTGAAGCATTGCATGCTGCGCTTGATACATCTGATCAAGGTTCCGACGCATAGATAAGCTAACAATAGCGATATATTAGAGATCATAATGACTGATAATAAAAACGAAGAAGCCCTATCAACTGATGCAAGCGAAGTGCGTTTGCAAAAACGCGAACGCATGGAGGAAATTGTTGGCAATCTGTTTCCAACAAACTTCCACCGCACCATCACCAATGGCGAGTTGATGGAAAAATACGCGGATATTGAAGATGGTCATTTAACAGGTGATATCGTGACAATAGCTGGCCGCATTTATTCATCCCGTAACAATGGGATGTTTATGGATATGCGCGACGCAAACGGTAAAGTTCAAGTCTTCACGCATAAAAATAATGCGTCTGAAGACGTACGCGAGTTGCTTCAATTTATCGATATTGGCGACATCATTGGTGTCACAGGGGAAGTTCGCCGCACGCCACGCGGTGAATTAACGGTCAACGCGACACAAATCACCATGCTATGTAAAACGCTTAAGCCAATGCCTGAAAAATATCATGGGCTTACAGATATCGAAACACGCTATCGCAAGCGCTATCTCGATTTGATGTCAAATGAAGAGTCGAAAGCACGTCTTCAACAACGCGCAAAAATCGTTTCAGGTATTCGCCGTTTCATGGAAGATGATGGTTTTATGGAAATCGAAACGCCAATGCTTCATCCCGTTTATGGTGGTGCAACAGCTGATCCATTTATGACCCATCACAATACGCTTGATATGGATATGTATTTGCGTATTGCACCGGAGCTATATCTTAAACGTGCACTAGTGGGCGGCATCAGCGATAAAGTTTTTGAAATCAATCGAAATTTTAGAAACGAAGGCGTTTCAACACGTCATAATCCTGAATTTACAATGATGGAAGCCTATTGGTCCTATCATGACTACACAGATGCTATGGATTTGGTTGAGCGCATGTTTGCGCGCGTGGCAGAAGATATTTACGGCACGACTGATGTTGAATTTGGCGACAAAACAATTTCATTTGCAGCTCCCTTCAAACGTGTTCCAATGCCAGACGCTGTTAAAGAGGCAACTGGGATTGATTTCTTAGCGATCGATAATGACGCTGATGCACGCGAAGCTGCAAAGAAAGCATTGCCTGGTATCGATATTGATGAAGATGGAACTTGGGGTGAGATGCTTGCACTCGTATTTGAGGAAAAAGCAGAGCATCTTTTAATCCAACCATCCCATGTGACGCATATGCCGAAAGATATTTCTCCATTTGCTAAAGAAGTGCCAGGTGAGCCGCGCCTTGTTGAGCGCTTTGAGACATTTATCAATGGTTGGGAAATTGCCAACGCATTCTCCGAATTAAATGATCCTGTTGAGCAGCGCGCGCGCATGGTTGAGCAGGTTGAACAAGCGCAATCTCGTGGTGAGAAAGAGCGCGTCTTAGATGAAGACTTCCTAGATGCAATGGATCACGGCATGCCACCTGCTGCGGGTATTGGCATCGGGATTGATCGCGCGATCATGCTTTTAACCAACGCGCAATCTATTCGCGATGTGATCTTGTTCCCGGCGCAAAAAACAAAAGCTTAGACTTAAATCAAAGGCCTGTGAGATCACGCCTTAGATAATTCTTCCGATAAAACATCTTCCCAATTTTCGGGGAGATGTTTGGTGTACCCTTGCTCGACAAGCGCTTTAAACGCTTCTTCTGCAAGTTCGTCAGCAACTTGTTTGGTTTGATAACCAAGCTTTGCATATGCGCGCGTGCGCCAATGCGTTCCCACAAGTTCATGAACGACTTTTTCTAAATCCATATCGCCCACAGGCTGTGATACAATTGTGTGGTTTGGCGCTGTCACAACAGCCTTTATATCAGGCCATTGCTTTTCCACGGTCGCGCGGCAACGCCTTTGCATTTGAGGTTTTGTCACAAACACTACTGTTTTTGCCTTTGGGAACATCGCTTTAACATTTACAATATTCTCACCAGTATTCGTGGCCTTATCCTCAAGAATAATGTCGTCTTCGGGCACACCGTGAACCTTTGCTACATCTGCAAAGGTTTCCGCTTCTGTTTTATCAAAATGATCTTTTGTCCAGTTACCAAAGGCACCTGTAAATACAATTTTATCTGAAATAGCATTTTGATAAAGCTCAGCGCAGCGCTCGGCAACACGCGTATCATAGCTGCCAAGACCGACGATTAAGTCAAAGGTGGGTATATCACGTGGGATATTCTCATCTAGACAATGATATCGCCAGATGGAAAGTGCTGCGTCTAAAACTTCTGGTTCAGGCAAGTTTTGCAAAATCATCTCCCACAAACTTCATATCTGATTATCGCATCTATTCTAAGATGAAGAAAATCAATTCAGTTTACACTAAGATATAATCCTGGAACTTAATTGTAGCGGATTTTTGTTCCCAACACGTCAACTTTTTGTTCATTCTGTGCCGATTGATCATCCGACCCAAAGCCAACCATTTGCAAAATTCCGTCTAGGAAACCAGCTTCATCTTCACCATGAGCCTCTTCCATCTCAGCCTTATCACCCGGATAGATATTCGCGTTTTCTTCCATCATCGCATCCTCAGACGCCATTTCCTCATCAGAACCGCCTAGCCCGACAAAAGCAAGAACATTATCAATCATACCCGGTTCGGCATTTTTCTCAGCCTCTGCATCCAGCGCTGCTTGCGCAGCCTCCTCTGCTGCGAGCGCTTCAGCTTCAAGACGTTCTTTTTCGGCGAGCTCTTCCTCAGTCATTTCTTCTTCCGGGACATAACAACCAGATGGCTCAATAATTTCATCGCTCAACAGCTTGATCTCATCCGGTGACAGCTCATAGCGATCGCCAATAAACTTGCCGCCATAAGCTCTATCAGCGTTCACATAACGAACTTCCCACTGTTTTTTCGTAGCTTGCGTTAACAATGGATGGGGCGCAAAAACAACCTGCGCTCCAATATTGCTACCGCGGAAGTTCGGGCGACTTGTAGGTCCATCCGCATCCAAAAGTGAAACGGTAACAAGTTGGCTATCTGGATATTCTTGGGTAAGAAACTTGGTATAGTTTAGTACCATGAGTACCCGCTCTTTAGTCGACATAGAATTGGCTCTTATAAAAGATGTCACACGGTTTTCTTTCATAAGCTCAAACTCAACCTCATGAACCACATCACATGCTAATCCGGATACACCACCACCCAAAAACCCAGGTTTTACAAAAACAACTGCTGCTGCGCCTGATGTCGCTGTGAAAGCAAAGCCACTTAAAATTATGATCAAAAATTTCTTGGTAAACAGACCTTTTTTAACAGGCGTACCATTATCTGTATCGATCTCGGTATCAATCATTCCTGTTCCAACAGGAAGATCACCCGATGTTTCAAGCACTAAAACGTCTTCCGCAACATCCTCAGTTTTTGTCTTACGCTTTAAAAACCCGAATAATTTCTTCTTTGGTTTTTTCTCTGCGCTTTGATCGTCGGTAGTCTCTTTTGCTAACACTTGATCTTCAGCAGGCGCTTGCACCTTCTTTTTGCGTTTTAAAAATCCAAATAGAGAACGTTTTTTCTTCGTATCTGAAGGCACGTCGTCATCGCCAACATTAGCTTCTGCTGCAGCAATTTGCGGCTCTTCAGTTTGTTTTTTTGCTCGAGCGCGGTTTTTTTGGGGTGTATCGTCTGCCTTTTTAGCCGTAGCAGGTGTTTTTTCTGCAGTCTCTTTCTTCGCAGTCGCTGGCTTTTTCTTGACCGCTGTTTTGCGTGCAGACTTGGCGGCTTTTTTCCCAGCAGGCGCTTGAGCAGGCGCGGCTACTTCTTCGCCCTTCTCATCAACGCTATCAGCGGCTAGAGTTTTATCATCATCTTGATTTTGCGGTTGTTTTTTCTTTTTACGACGCAAAAAGCTGAACAATCCCTTTTTCGGGACTTGCTCTAATTCACCTTCAATAGGTGTCGCTTTCGACGGTTTCTTGGCCATAAGACACTAGCACACAATACAAAATACAAAATACTACAGAGCCGCAAGATACCCCAAGGACCTTTCCGTTCTATTAACCTTAATTCTCAACTTTATGGGTAACGGTCCCATTATAGCGCATGTGTTAGACAAGTGCATGATGTCATCAGCTTGTCATCTGAATAGGATTAAAAGGGTGCAAATTCTCTGGAGCGAAGAAACTTGTCACAGAATTTTCACCATCGCGCATTGTTTCTGTCCGATATTCATTTGGGCACAAAAGGTTGTCAGGCAGAATTGCTTCTCAGTTTTCTAAAACAGCATGAAGCAGAATATATCTACCTCATCGGGGATATATTTGATGGATGGCGACTTAGAAAAGGCTGGTATTGGCCCCAAAGCCATAACGATGTTGTCCAAAAAATTCTACGTAAAGCGCGAAAAGGCAGCAAGATTATATACATTCCAGGCAACCATGATGAGGTCATGCGCAGTTACTTTGGCACTCATTTTGGTGGGATAGAGGTTAAAGAGTCCGACATTTTTGAAGGTTTAACTGGTAAAAAATTTCTCATTATACATGGTGATCAATTTGACGTTGTAATCAAGAACGCCAAATGGCTCGCCCATGTTGGGGATTGGGCATATGAAACTGTGCTTGGCTTAAGTGCGCTGTTAAATAAATTTCGCAGTCTCTGGGGCGGGCAGTATTGGTCCGTTTCCCGTTGGGCAAAATATAAAGTAAAAAGCGCTGTTAATTTCATCGGTGACTATGAAGACATCTTGTCATCAGAGGCGAAAAAGCACGGAGCTGACGGCATTATTTGCGGTCACATTCACCACCCAACAATCAAACAAATTAATAACGTCAGTTACCTCAATACCGGCTACTGGGTGGAGAGTTGTACAGCGATTGTAGAGAATTTCGATGGCGAATTCGAACTTATCTACTGGGCGCACGAAAACAAAGAGCCTTCTGAAAATACCAGCA
>CAJQOR010000183.1 GCA_905479965.1 uncultured Rhizobiaceae group bacterium
GTCAACTGCTCACAAATCAGACAGCCTCCAAGCAGGAAGTATTTAAACAGCTGGCGCTCAAGCCGCTTGCAATGTTAGCCCTTGGTAGAACAGGGGCAGATATCGAACGCTTGGTCCGTGAGGCCCGTCAGAAAGCACGGCGGCATAAAAGACAACTAACCTATGCAGATATCAAAGACGCAATCAGTGCTGGCCAAAGTTCAATGTCAGAGGAACTATTATGGCGAATTGCTCTCCATGAATCTGGACATGCGCTGGCAATGATTGGACTTAATTTGGGAACTATCCAGACTGTATCGGTCGGTAACGGATCAGGTGGGTTTGTTGAGAGCGACATCAGGCGACATTCAGCGCAGGATGAAGTATGGATCAATCGCATGTTGGCGTTTACTTTGGCTGGTCGAACTGCTGAGGTACTCATTTTAGGTAGCGCAGGCATGGGATCAGGAGGAACAGACCAATCTGATCTGGCACAAGCTACCAATCTAGCGCTTGACGCAGAAACCAATCTTGGTTTTGGAAAGCATCACCCATTGCTATATCGCCGCTTTCAAGATCAATCTTCAATGCTATCGAACGATCACCAACTTGCTGATCTGGTTCATAAAAAGCTTAAGGCTGCGGAAGCTATGGCAAGCGATCTATTAATCCAGAATAAGGATATCTTGTTCGAATTGGCAAAGCGTCTCGCAGCTGAGAAGGTCCTAGATGGTGATGAGGTACATGAGCTGCTTGGCAAGAATTTAAAGACAGGCATACCATAGGCACAACTACCGGTGATCGTAACTGCGCGATTCTTAGATCATCCTTTGCGATTCAATTCTATAAACTCTCGATTCATGAATGGAACAATACGATTCTGAACTGGACTTGTTAGATTCAAAGTCCTGTTCTTACGATTCACAATTATAACATGGCGATTCTTGGTTAGAACAAAGAGATGCACGGATAGAATAAACAAATTCATAATTAAGCCAGGCCGCTTCATATGCGTTTTTGTTGCCCATCATCCTGCCTTACGGACAAGTTTTTTCGAGCTGCCCAGACATCAAATAAGTGGGTTTCAATGTGCTGGAAAATTACAAAAACTTAAAAAAAGTCAGCGCAATTTATCTTGTTGCGATTCTCAATTAGAGCAATCCGATTCACAATTAGAATCCAGCGATTCATTGCGAACGGCGTTTCCTGGCGGGCCCTAAAATGGGGTATAATGGGAGAGAGAGACTTCCAGAGGAGAACAGAACTATGGCTAAAAAATCCACCCAACAGCGTAATGAGGAGCAGCGGCTGCGGCAGTCACAAATGAGGAAAACAGCCAAAAAGCTGAGGCGACCAAGCCGAGATGATCTGGCCCGCATGTTGCTCTGGCAGATGATCAACGGTCTTCAGCAGAGTAAGAAGGTTACGAACCTACAACTCGAATTGGACAACTTGTGCAATATGATTGTGAGCGGGCTTGTGAGACAAGGTTTTGATGAGCGACAGAGTGAAGAAGTTTTTGATACCCTCGCAAAGCGGTATGCTTGCAGTATGCCTCCGTTTAGGATCAAGCGCCACTTTCAAAATGACACCCATGCCACCGAATAAAGCTGGCTCCAGTTAAATCGTGCTGTCCCGAATAACTTTTTGGTGACACCATTTTGAATATCCAGCTTTCCAGCTTTATTCATCATGCGGTCAATTACCCGTTTCTTCTGCAAACGGTATTTATCATTTTGTCCCGCTTTCCCCCCATTACTTCCTTAAACGCCGTTTGCACAAGAACCGCATATAATGCAAAGAATGCATCCATTTTTAGAGAGTTTTTACACCATCAAATTAGCCAAATCAGGAGCACCAGCTACAAAACAAGCATCAAAATTGTTTACAAATGCAGGCCTACCGACTGAATTTGTGAATGGTAGATAAATGGTAGATACAAAAAATTCGCAAAACTTACATCAAAATAAAAGTATATATTTTTTACAAGCATTTGTTTTTATTGAGATTTTTGGTAGCGGGAGCCCGACTCAATCAATACCCCCAGATTGAAATGCCTTGTTTTTCGGCGTTTCGATTTATTCCAAGAACATCTCCAAATTATCTTGGACCGAAATTAGGGCGTTCAAAATGAACGCCTGGAAAAACGAGACACACAGCGATGCCCGTTGCTGAGTTAAATAAACCCCTGCTACTGTTAACAGTGCTTGTACCTTTACACCAAGGTACAAGCACAAGATTCAAGAAGATGCGTGCATAAGATAAAGTTTTCAGAAAAGCGTTCCAACTGCACACCTCTTCAAAGCATTAAACAAAAAGCATACGTCTGCGAAATACGGGGCTCATTATCTAGTTCAACGGCACAATCAGTCCAAGGTTTCCGCCAAAGCTTTCATAACCTGATGTTCCTATACCATCGTAATAGCCAGCAGCTGTAAACTTAACGCCATATTCATTTTCCAGTTGGAACCCTGCATCAACGCGGGCACGTACTTCTTCATGAGAAAAAGCGTTGCTGTTAGATGTATTAGCGTTGTTCACACCAAAGTTGATTATGCCTGAAACGCCCATATTGGTGCGCATAGTATAACCGTTACCAACATCAAATGAACGCGTGAAACTTGGTCCAAACTTAAACTCGCCCAATGAGATAGTTTGCTCAGGGATAAGATTTGCATTGGTATCAGTATAGGCATTTTGAGTTTCTTCAAAATATGACAGTGAGACACCAGGTTTGATTTTCACATCACCAAGATCATATGATCCTTC
>CAJQOR010000184.1 GCA_905479965.1 uncultured Rhizobiaceae group bacterium
CATCATATGAATGCTGTTCTAAAAGCTCGTCTGAAATCTGCTTTAGGCGCGCATCACCCTCAGCGCCAGACAATGTTTCGATCTCTTTAAACAAATGCGCCCAAGCTTTTGCCCATCCATTTAATCGTAATGTACCACGCACAAACTGCTTGATTTTCCAATCAGCATCAAATTGATAATCATCAATAAATGGCAAACTATCTCGATTTGGATAAACCTCAAACTCTTCTTCGTTTGCAAGTGGCGCATTAAAACTGGAAATAGCATCCCAAGGTCGCGCAACATCAAAGGGCTTAAAATCTTTAATAGATTTAGACGGTGATCGCAGCGCTTTTAAAACACCCAATGGTGACCAACTAAACTTATATCGAAAATCATTGGCATACTTTGGCACCCCTCCACAGTAAGATACAAAGCTCAACGCATTGTCAGCACGGTATGCTACAGAATTGCGATAATCATCAACCAACCAATGGGCCATCAAATGATCAATCCCCGGGTCAAGACCAACTTCATTGACAAAGGACAACCCCATTTCGCGCGCGGTAGAATGTAAATCACGCATTTCAGGCGAGATATATGAGGACGATACAAAGTGAGCGTTGTTTGCAATGCACTTAACTGCAATCGGTACGTGCCAATCGCCTGGCAACATTGAAACGGCTATGTCACCTTTGTTCAAAGTTTCTGCTAATGTATCGATATCAAAGGCACGAATGTCTGCATCAAACCCGTTCAAAGCCTTTTGCGCTGAGGAAACCGTTCTATTCCAAACGACAACCTTATGGCCTTCGGTGATAAGATTTTTCAAACCCGGTAGTGATGACAGGCCAGTACCAACCCAGTGAATTGTTGTCATAATATCACCCTTTAAAATTTAAGATGTGTGTTATTTGAAAAATTCATTTGCACCGCCCCATACACCCTGATCCATCTGATCAAGATCCAACAAATGCGGGAGCAATTGCGCTGCATAATCTTGGCTACTTTCAACAGGAAGCATAGACGGAAGGTTATCAATTGCCATCACATCCAAATACTCCGGCGCACCTTGAACCCGTATGACCGGATCTGCAAAAGTCGTTGAACGATCATAGACCGGAACAGGATTATAAGGGCTATTTGGATCACATGACACATCAGCAATGACCCGAAGTCGTCTGTTCGATACAACCGCTGATTTTGGTACAAAAACAGGAACGTTGGGGGATGCTAAAATGCAATTTACAAAGATTGCATGTTCCAAGATTTCGGGGAATGGACCACCATGGGCGGTCTCAGCCATATCCCATTCTGAAGCATCTAAACCCAGCGATCTTGCAAGTTCTAATGCACCGCTTCCCACACGACCCTTTGCACCGATCACGATAACATTTGGCTTTCTAGCACCATTATTGACTGCATCATGACAACCATCATCCAGCTCCGAGATTAAATCATCCTTATTTTCATAAACGCCCACGCTTCCTAGCTTCTCGGCCTTTTGTTGTGAAAGCCAAGCCATCATTCCAACTGCGGCACCCGCAAAGCCTGCCCAGTAACCAAAAGCAGCAACGCGTCGTTTACTCTCATCAAGAAGATATTCAAGGTCATATAAGGCACCGCCTCCACGCTTAAAACGAGATAACAATGCCGGCCCTTCCGCCTGTCCCTTATAAGCATGTCCAAACATAATGTGACGATGGATCAAGTCTGGACCATCTTCATCTAGTTCCTTTAATCCAAAGACGATGACATCTTTTGGTGCATTTACCCAAGAATGGGCCGGTGCAATCTCACAACCTGTATTCTTATACTGAGAAATTCCAATCGCACGAGACGCGCTTTCTTCAACGGTTACTTGATGTCCTGCATCAATCAGTTTTTGAACACCATCAGGTGTAACTCCCACGCGTTGTTCAAATGCTCTTTGTTCAGATCGAACCCAAATATGTGCCATATCGCCCTCTTAATATTGAACTATTTGGTCCCATATATAAAAACCAGCGTCAACCAATTTTCTGGTATGCAAGCGCTTTCACTTGTGCCACAAATAACGAAAATTCTCAGATAAAAACAAGCAATCCAATTTGCTAACGTCATAAGGCCAAGCCAATGCCAAAAACACGATTTGAAAAACCCTTTACACAACAAGAGGCTATTCCAGATAGCGCGATTGCAGAGGCTGTAAAAGTTTTACAATCTGGTCGATTACACCGGTATAATCTTGTGCCCGGCGAAGAGGGCGAAGCCAATCTTTTGGAAGTGGAATATGCCAAATATCAGGGTTCAAAATACTGTTTAGCGACCACATCAGGTGGCACAGCGATGCAAATTGCTCTTCGTGCCGTTGGCGCAAAACCGGGCGACAAGATTTTAACAAACGCCTTCACGCTCGCCCCGGTTCCCGGTGCGGTTGCCGCTGTTGGCGGAGAGCCAGTTTTTGTCGAAACAACTGAAGATTTGACCATTGACCTTGACGATTTAGAGGCAAAGTTTAGCGATACCGGTGCAAAAATTCTTCTTTTATCTCATATGCGCGGTCACATTGCGCCAATGGAAGAACTTTGCGCCATTGCAAAAAACCAAAATGCAGTGGTTATCGAGGATTGCG
>CAJQOR010000185.1 GCA_905479965.1 uncultured Rhizobiaceae group bacterium
AGTTCTTTTTCGTGTTGATTGACAAACCAACCGTAGTAATTTTCTCGCGGATATTTGCGCCCGCTGCGGCGGAATTTCTGCGCCCGCTCATCAGGTTTGCCCAAATTATATAATGTAGCTGTTAAACCAGGGTTTTTAGAAATATCAACGCGGCCAGCTTTTTTGTATTCATCAATGGAAACGCGGATTGATGCTGCCATATAGGTTAGTGTCGTGTTCGGATCCATAATAGCTTCATAAACACCGCGTGCATCAGAAGCCTTAATCCTTTTGTGTTTAGTTGTTGCATTGACTTTATCGGTTAGTTTCAGCGCCGTAAGCGGATTAATCTGCCCTAAACCAAAAGTTTGACCTGCATAAAAGGGTTGGAAAAAAATTGCGCTAAATCTGCCCTTGGGATATTTTTTCCCATCAACTTTTTTCCCACTAAATTTCTTGTTCCAGATGTTTTCGCGACAAGACCACAGCTCAAAAGAGCCTTCGATTTTTTCACAACTTTTAAATTCGTCTCGTTGGACGAAATCCACCACATTTTCACCGTCAAACTTAAAATCAAACTTGGTATTGGTGTAGGCTGCAACTTTTACCAAGTAGGATTGAAATGTATCATAAATATCGACGTTAAAAGTGTGCTCACCTACAATTGCACCAACCATATGCATGGGATCGATTTTATACGCTGCAGAATATTTCTTAATTCCACGTTGTAATTTGCGATCTTTTTCAAGGAGTTTTTTGACTTTTTCGTACTTAGAGTCAAAAGTTGTTTTTTTAGCAGATGTACGACGACTAGATGCGGATGGGATTTTGGGCTGTTTTGAGTATCGGTTTCCTGTGGGCACAACGCGTGTTGAAGCAGCAGCAGCAATATCTACCGATAATAGACCAAGTATTGCCCCAATAGCGATCAGTCCCCGCATCTCACCAAATTCCTATCTGCCCATTTTCTATGATTTGTTTATAGTATGAATTTAGACAAATCTGTGTCCTGTGCAAGATCGCCGACATGTTTTCGGACATATTCCGCATCAATTGTGACTGTTGTGCCACTCGTATCGGGTGCGGAGAACGAAATTTCATCTAATACGCGTTCCATTACGGTTTGCAACCGTCTTGCCCCGATGTTCTCAACCGTGGAGTTTAAATGAACTGCAACATCTGCCAATTCGTCAATGGCATCATCGGTAAAATCTAGTGTAACTTCTTCAGTTTTCATCAAAGCAACATATTGTTTGATCAAACTGACTTCGGTTTCTGTTAAAATCCGGCGGAAATCATCTTTCTCTAGCGCGCGTAATTCAACCCGGATTGGCAATCGTCCTTGCAATTCAGGTAATAGGTCCGATGGTTTGGCAACGTGAAATGCACCTGATGCAACAAATAAGATGTGATCCGTTTTGATCGGTCCATATTTGGTTGAAACGGTTGTGCCTTCAACAAGAGGCAATAAATCACGCTGCACACCTTCGCGCGATACACCAACACCAGCGCCACCGTCTTTGGCTGCGATTTTGTCGATCTCATCGATGAAAACAATCCCATCGTTTTGTGCAGACCGCATGGCTTCTTGCTGAATTTGTTCATCATCAAGCAATTTGTCAGATTCATCGTTGATCAATTGCTCATATGAATTCTTTACGGTGGTTTTTACTTTTTTGGTCTGACCGCCCATAGCTTTGCCAAACATATCGCTTAGATTAAGCACGCCTATATTGGCCCCTGGCATACCCGGAACTTCAAAATTTGGCATACCGGATTGGCTATCAGACAATTCGATTTCAATTTCAGTGTTGTCGATGAGGCCTTCACGTAATTTCTTGCGGAATGAATCGCGGGTTTTGGGTGAAGAGGTGTTGCCGCATAAAGCATCAAGCACCCGTTCTTCAGCATTTAGATGTGCTTTGGCTTTTACTTCCGCGCGTTTTTTCTCTTTAACGATGGAAATACCGGCTTCGACCAAATCGCGAATAATTTGTTCAACATCACGGCCGACATATCCCACCTCCGTAAACTTTGTTGCTTCCACTTTAATAAAGGGTGCACCAGCCAGTTTAGCCAAACGACGAGAGATTTCAGTTTTACCCACGCCGGTCGGCCCGATCATAAGAATATTTTTTGGCATCACTTCATCGCGCAAATCTTCGGGCAATTGTTGACGGCGCCAACGGTTTCGCATCGCAATAGCAACAGCGCGCTTGGCGTCTTGTTGTCCGATGATGTAGCGGTCAAGTTCTGATACGGTTTCACGAGGCGAAAATGTTGACGTGGTCATTGATTTTTAATTCCATATTTGGGGGATACTTGTAAAAAACGGAGCTGTTTATTTGATTAGTTTTCAGTCTCAAGCGTTTCTACAACGATATTTTGGTTGGTATAGACACAAATATCACCAGCAATACCCATTGCTTTCTTGGCAATGTCTTCTGCAGATAAATCCGTATCCATCAACGCGCGTGCGGCGGCATAGGCGTAGTTTCCGCCAGAACCGATGGCCATGGTTCCGTGCTCAGGCTCTAAAACATCGCCATTTCCAGTTATTGCCAATGTGACATCTTTATCTGCAACAAGCATCATAGCTTCCAAACGGCGCAGATAGCGATCGGTGCGCCAATCTTTGGCAAGTTCAACAGATGCGCGCATCAATTGACCGGGATATTGCTCAAGTTTGGCTTCCAAACGTTCAAGCAGTGTAAAAGCATCAGCTGTAGCGCCAGCAAATCCAGCAATAACATTGCCGCCCTTGCCAATTCTGCGTACTTTACGAGCATTTCCCTTCATCACTGTTTGGCCAAGGCTCACCTGTCCATCGCCTGCCATGACAGAAATACCGTCTTTTTTGACGGTGATAATTGTAGTTGCGTGCATTGGTGCATAGGGCGCAGCACTTGGGTTCTGATCACTCATAAATATTCCTAACTTCCGGCCAATATTGAGATTTGGCCCATAAATGCAATTCATTGATCCCATATGTAGGTGCGAAATGTAGAAAATCAAAAGGTAATTTTTATAAAACCGTCATCTCACTTATGGAAATTTGTGCCTTGGCCTGTTATTGAGCACATATTATTTTATCACTTGGAGCAGCCGATGGCTCAAGATATGTCGAAAAGATCAGCATCTATTGAACGTAAAACCAATGAAACAGATATATCTGTTTCGGTGAAGATCGATGGGACAGGCGTTAACAATATCAAAACAGGCGTTGGGTTTTTTGACCACATGCTTGATCAGCTATCGCGCCATTCACTCATCGATATGGATATACATGCCGATGGCGATCTTCATATTGATGATCACCACACTGTGGAAGATGTCGGAATTGCGATTGGGCAAGCATTGTCAAAAGCACTTGGTGATCGCAAGGGTATTACCCGTTATGCCAGTTTAGATCTTGTGATGGATGAAACCATGACAAAAGCTGGTATTGATATTTCCGGTCGCCCGTTCCTTGTTTGGAATGTTGAATTTTCAGCGCCAAAAATTGGAACGTTTGATACAGAGCTTGTCCGTGAGTTTTTCCAAGCTCTTGCACAAAACTCTGGCATGACCTTACATGTGAAGAACTATTATGGTGCTAACAATCACCATATCGCGGAAACTTGCTTTAAAGCTGTTGCACGCGTTCTAAGAACAGCATGTGAAATTGACCCTCGCCAGGCGGATAAAATTCCATCGACCAAGGGAACATTGGGTTAAACGAGGAACCATATGAAACCGTATCTAATACTCGGTTTAAAAACAGCCACGAATGCTAGTGAATTTATCACTGTGGGTGATAAATTTTCTTGGCTTGCGGCATTGTTTGCGCCGTTTTGGTTTTTGTGGCGTGGTATGTGGTTGCACGCTTTATTGTCGTTTGTCGCTCTGTCTTTCATTGGTGGAATATTTGCCGGTTTTGAAAGTCAGGCGTTATCGGCAATTGTGCAAATTTCACTTTCGTTATGGTTTGGGTTTGAGGCACGTTATTTACACATTGAGCATTTGCAAAAATTAGGCGTGTCAGTTTTGGGCACTTACCTAGCTTTTGATGAACAAATGGCGATGGAATTGCATTTACAAGCGCACCCGTTTTCAGAACCAAAACCACAAGATGGGTCCAATATTATAACCTCTTACGATAAAACATATCATGCAGATATGATATTTGGCGGTAATTAGGAATATTCATGAAAGTTGCTGTTATTGATTATGGATCGGGAAACCTTCGATCCGCTGTAAAGTCATTTGAGCGCGCCGCGCGCGAAGCAGGATTGTCAGCAGAGATAAATCTGGTTGATACGCCTGAAGCGGTGCTCGCTGCTGATCGTATTGTTCTGCCCGGTGTTGGCGCATACGCCGATTGTCGCCGAGGATTAGGTGCTGTATCAGGCATGGTTGATGCGTTGCATGAAGCGGTCATTGAAAAAGCCAAACCATTTTTTGGTATTTGTGTTGGTATGCAGCTTATGTCCACACGTGGACTTGAGAAAGAGACGATTAATGGGCTCAATTGGGTGTCAGGCGATGTTGCTGAAATCAAAATAGATGATCCAGAATTGAAAATCCCACAAATGGGCTGGAACACAATTGATCTAACACGTGAGCATCCGCTATTTGATGGCATTAAAACTGGTGTCGATGGAAAACACGCATATTTTGTCCACTCTTACCACTTTGTGCCGGAAAATCCTGATGATGTTTTAGCAACTGTTCAAT
>CAJQOR010000186.1 GCA_905479965.1 uncultured Rhizobiaceae group bacterium
ATCGTTGAAGAAGAGCTTTCTAAGAAGCCAGTTGTTCCTGCGCCAAAGATGGAAACACCTGCGGTCGTTCCTATGGTGAAAACCGAAGAAAAATTGATGCCGAAAGTTGTAGAACCGAAGGTTGAAGATGAAGATGACGGCGAATTATGTATCGTTACCGTGGATAATGATTGCCTCGCAGTCACTCAGTAATCATATGGTTTACTGAGCCCATTTAAATTAAAACAATATGAGAGCGCCTATGAAAGGCGCTCTTTATGCCATTTTAAATGATCATCCATGAAGCTTGAAATAAAGAAATAGGAATGATCGTAGTTTGCATGCATACGTAAAGTCAGTGGAATGTCATTTTGCTTGCATGCCTCTTCAAGCAACCAAGGTCTGAGGCCATTTTCTAAGAAATTGTCTGCTTGGCCTTGATCAATCAAAAATTCTGAAAACTTAGCCCCGTCTTCGATGAGGGCCGTTGCGTCATAGCTGCGCTACTTGCTTTGATCGTTACCAAGATAGTTCTCAAGCGCAGGGCGAGACCAATCAGCGGTCATTGGTTGAGCGATGGGCGCAAAAGCAGAACAGCTTTTAAATGTAGTCGGGTTCTTTAAAGCCAGAGTTAAAGCGCCGTGGCCACCCATAGAATGGCCGAAGATACCCTGTTTGGTCATATCGGCGGGGAAATGCTCTTTGATGACGTCAGGAAGCTCTATTATGATATGGCTTTCCATTTGGTAATACTGAGACCAGGGTTCTTCGCTCGCGTTGAGATAAAACCCTGCGCCTTTGCCCATTTGCCAATTGGTGAGTTCGTCAGGTACACTTTCGCCGCGTGGGCTGGTATCGGGGCAAACAATAATGAGTCCCAACTCGGCAGCCATTTTTCGGTATTCGCCCTTGTCCATCACGTTGGAATGATTGCAGGTCAGACCAGATAAATACCACAGAACCGGGCAGGGTCCATCTTTTGCCTGCGGTGGGAGATAAACAGCAAATGTCATCTCGCAATTACAAAATGTGGAATCAATGGTGTAAACACCTTGAACTCCGCCATGGGCGAAGTTCTGGGAGATAACTTTCATGTTTAAATCCTTACCCGTTTAAAATTCAATCACGCTTCGGATTGATGTGCCTGCATGCATGAGATCAAACGCTTTGTTGATATCGTCGAGAGGCATTTTGTGGGTGATCATTGGATCAATCTCAATCTTACCATCCATGTACCAGTCAACAATTTTTGGCACATCAGTACGGCCACGCGCACCACCAAATGCTGTCCCGCGCCATGAACGACCCGTTACAAGTTGAAATGGTCGCGTTGAGATTTCTTGGCCAGCACCTGCAACACCGATGATGATGCTTTCGCCCCAGCCTTTATGTGCGCATTCAAGTGCTTGACGCATTACCTTGGCGTTCCCAATACATTCAAAGCTATAATCTGCACCACCTTTGGTGAGATCGACAAGATAAGGCACCAAATCACCTTCAACTTCGCTTGGATTGACGAAATGGGTCATTCCAAACTTTTCGCCCCATTCTTTTTTATCGTTATTGAGATCAACGCCAACAATCATTTCAGCGCCAATGAGACGAAGACCTTGCACAACGTTTAGTCCAATGCCGCCGAGACCAAAGACGACCGCGCGGCAACCGGGTTCGGCTTTTGCTGTGTTGATTACAGCGCCAATGCCGGTGGTTACGCCACAGCCAATGTAGCAGACTTTGTCAAATGGTGCGTCCGGGTTGATTTTTGCAAGCGCAATTTCTGGCAGAACTGTGTAGTTTGCAAATGTTGACGTGCCCATATAGTGGAAGACTTTTTCGCCATTGATTGAAAAACGGCTTGAACCATCAGGCATAAGCCCTGCGCCTTGCGTTGTCCGTATGGCTTGGCAAAGATTTGTCTTTGGATTGAGGCAATACTCACATTCTCGGCATTCAGGTGTATAAAGCGGAATGACATGATCGCCTTTTTTAAGGCTGGTAACACCTGCACCCACATCAACAACGATACCTGCGCCTTCATGGCCTAAGATTGCTGGGAAAATACCTTCAGGATCGGCGCCGGAAAGTGTAAATTCATCTGTATGACATACTCCCGTTGCTTTGATCTCCACCAAAACTTCACCCGCTCTTGGTCCATCAAGTGAAACAGTTGTGACCTCTAAAGGTTTGCCAGCTTGAAAAGCGACCGCTGCCCGAACATCCATTTTTGTACTCCCAAATCAGTTAATTTGCCTCAAAGTGTCAAAAAACCAAAAAGCTGACAAGGATAAATCGATGCGGATTTGATATTGTTGACTATCAATACCCATAAATCATCGTTTATCGAATGTTAATGATCTTGAGTTTCAATCAGGGGCAGAGCCTGCTGTAAGGTTAAGGGGATGATCCCAACAACATTTCATGACGAGATGGACATAAAAAATGAAGCAAATCGCACCAGACATGGATAGGTCTGTCCACATGACAGATATCATCAAGTCAAAATCTATTCAGCCGTACGATGTATTCGAACTTAGAAATACTATCTACAAAGACGGCATCACCACACAAAAACAAGCAGCGACTTTGGTCGCACTGGAAAAAGTCTGCACAGATAAATGCGCTGAGTGGACCGATTATTACGTTACATCAATTGCGGATTACATCCTTTGCCATTGCGAGCCCCATGGTGGCATTAGTGATCGCAACACAGAATGGTTGCGCCGTGTGATCACGCAAAATGGATTGGTCAGAACTCAAAATGAGTTCCAACTGTTGAAAAGCCTGCTTGAACGCGCGGTGCCAGCGGCACCTTCTTTTTGCGCATTGGTTTTAGATCAATTGCATCAAGCCATGTTGGGTTTCCCGAAAGGCAAGGTGGATAAGCCTCCTTTGCAGTTAGATGCCGGTGTCATGCCCACATCCAGCAGCATGGATGTGCTTGATGAATTAAGCCGAACAGTACCTTTCAATTAAAAACTAAATTCTTAACCATCTTTATTGGGTGAATGGAAACACCTGGTGGTTATGTATTGCGTACACATTTCATGAGGAGATGGAAAAATGGGTGAATTGCTTATGGCGGGACCAGCATGCAAGCTGGTTGCCAAACAAAAAATATTACCAATTGATGTGATTGTTTTGCGTCAAGAGGTGTTTCCAAACGGTATTGAAAGCCGACAGGATGTTGCGACACTGCTCGCGCTTGAAACGGCATGTTTCGAAAAATGCCCCCAGTGGGATGAACTCTTTACCAAATCAATTGCTGATTATCTTTTGTTTACCGAAGGCGAGCATGGCATTATAAATGATGCGCAGGCCCTTTGGATTAAACAATCGCTAACACGTGATGGCTTAATCGAGACACGCAATGAATTTGCTACGGTAGTGCGTATTCTTTCGCTGGCAAAACGTGCGCCATCTTCTATCGCTGGTTTAGCTTTGGATCAAATCACGCATCGTATCTATGATTCTGGCGCAAACCGCAGAAAATTTGAGGATATCAATGATGATGACTTGGCGATTTTATTTGACCTGAACAAAGTCATCGATGTTGCAAAGAAATTTAGCATCCATGAACATCTTCGCGCCATTGGTTTGGCGCAATTGATCGATGCACCAGATGTGGTTGATCAGGAGCAGGAACAAGAAGTGCAACTGCTTTACAGCATGTAGGCCAAAATTAGGTTTAGATTTCTGGGAGGAAATCACGCGCTCCTCTGGAAACGGCGGGGCGTTTTTTATATGCTTTGCGTATGAGCGATGAAGCATCAATAGATTCGAAATTATTATCCGAGTTCGACGTATCTGCACCTGAATTGATCGCAGAAACAGGTATTGCAAAAATTTGGCGCGTTAAGCGTGCCGATGAAAAAGATGCCGTTTTAAAAGTCTATAAAGGCGATGATATGCGCAATGAGGCTCCGGGATTTGATTTCTTACGCATGTGCAATGGGCAAGGCGCTGTCGGTGTTTTTCAAACCAATTCTAACACAGCGTTGATGGAATATTTAGACGGTCCATCTTTGGGTGATATGACCCGCGAGGGAAATGACCAAAAAGCTGCTGAAATACTTGTCGATGTCGCGAATAGTCTTCATGCAAATCAGCTTGAGATCCGCAGAGATTGGCCGAAACTACAAGACTTTGCCGCCAATCTGCCTCATGTTAAACGTGGGTTAGCGTGTAATGATCGTAATTGGACAAATTTTGAATATAGTCGACGGCTAGCATTTCAATTGATTGCGGAACAACGCGATATTTGCGCGCTTCATGGTGATTTGCATCATGACAATATATTGCTGGGACAGCGGGGATATAGTGCTATTGATGCCAAGGGTGTTGTGGGTGATCGCGGCTATGAATTGGCAAATGCGTTTCGAAATCCAAAGGGCGCGGAGACGCAGGTGCAAAATCCGGATCGCTTTTCCTATTTACTCGATTTATGGTCCGAAAAATTTAACATAAATAAATCTCACATGTTGGATTGGGCCATTGCAAAAACTGCGTTTTCAATCATGTGGCGCGACAGCCAAAAAGTTGGTGACGACCCAGATTTTATCTATCTAGATATGATTAT
>CAJQOR010000187.1 GCA_905479965.1 uncultured Rhizobiaceae group bacterium
TGATGATCGCCATTTTATTACATTTGCTGGCTCACGATCTGGCAAAGGCGTATCCCTGATTATTCCAACATTGTGCTGGTACGGCGGCGGGATTTTGGCAGTCGACCCAAAGGGCGAGCTTGCCACCATCACCGCCGCCAGACGTGGCAAAGGGTCTAAATATTCTGAACCCATGAATCACCCTGTTTATGTGCTTGGGGTCTGTTACGGAATAGTGCAAAATGACACCCTAAGCATTTTTTGGCCATCTGTATTCACCTGTGAGCAAAATATGTGCCCATCCGAGTGGAGAAACGTGGCATAGGAGCTCATCAGGCGTTTCCTGTCCTGATTTCAGACGCTTTGTGACAGCAATCCCGAGATGCTTGGTGTTCCAATAGATGATGATCGCGGCCAGCAAGTTCAGCCCGGCCATTCGGTAGTGCTGACTTTCAGTGGTGCGGTCTCGAATTTCACCCTGTCGTCCGATCCGCAACGCACTTTTGAGAGCATGATGCGCCTCACCTTTATTGAGGCCGATTTGTGCGCGTCTTTGTAGATTGGTATCGAGCAACCATTGCATCATGAACAAGGAGCGTTCGACGCGCCCAACTTCTCGCAATGCAACCGCCAATTCATGTTGACGTGGATAGGATGCGAGTTTGCGGAGAAGTTGACTTGGTGGAATTGCGCCTGAGGCTGCTGTAGCCACCAAGCGCAAAATATCCGGCCAATTATCTCGGATTAGTTTTTCGCGAATTTTTCCACCAACGAGGCCTTTCAGCTCTCTGGGTGTTTTTGATGGGTCGAACAAATACAGCCGTTTGGATGGCAAATCACGGATTCGTGGCACAAACCGGAAACCAAGTAACGCAGTCATAGCAAACACATGGTCTGTAAAGCCGCCCGTATCTGCGTATTGCTCTTTGATCTGTTTACCAGTCTCACTCATCAGCAAACCATCCAAGATATAAGGGGCTTCATTCACGGTTGCCGGAATTGTTTGTGTTGCAAAGGGTGAAAATTGATCTGACACATGGGTGTAGGCTTTAAGTCCCGGAGTGTTGCCATATTTGGCATTGATCAGGTTCATTGCTTCACCTTGCCGGGTTGTTGGGAAAAATTGACCATCACTGGACGCAGTTTCACCGACTCCCCACATTTCTGCCATTGGCAGATTACGCTGCCCATCAATGACAACTGCCAAAGCGCGATTGATAGCTTCACTTTCGATATGCCATCGGGATAGGCGGGAAAGCTGCCAGAAATTATGGGTATTTGAAGCTTCGGCCATCTTACTCAGCCCAAGGTTGATACCTTCAGACAAAAGTACATTGAGTAGTCCGATTTTGTCCTTGCAGGGTGCGCCAGTTCTCAGATGCGTAAAGGCTTCTGTGAAACCAAGATCAGCATCCACCTCAAGTAAAATATCTGTAACTCGGATTTCTGGTAGTCGCTGATAAAGATCAAGTACCAAGTCGTCAGCCCCTACTGAGGTAATTGCCTGTAAACGTTCAACGATGAGTTTGCCGTCTTGGACAGCGCCGTGGGGTAATGATCCAGATCGAACTGATTTTGCCAGGCTATGCAAATTATCCTGCATAAGCTGACGGCGAGATGTGATCCATTCATCCGGAGTGTAGGGAACAGCCAGTTGCAAAGTGGCTGCAACCGCAGCAGCGGGCACAAGAGTTTGTTTGAGATCAGAGAATTGACGGGAATATGCCAGCCAAATGTCCCCGGAGCGGAATGCCTCACGAATATGAAACATAACGGCTACTTCCCAAATACGATTATCGCCTGTTTTAATATGACGCTGCCATTTTGATGCTCGTCGTAGAAAACTTGTCGGCAATGACGCTGGTTGCTGTTCGCCTCGAATGGCATCAATTGCAGTCAGCAAGCCTTGGCAAACGGGAGCGGCCTGAATATCAAGGGCGCGCAACATGCGCGGAGCGTAACGGCGAAAACGGTTATATCCGTTGCTGACATGGGCGAGCGGATCGGCTGCCATTGTGTCTGTCAGCTTTGTTGCTGTTGCGACCAGCTGTTCAAGTTCAGCCCATACAATGGCTTTTTCCAAAGGTTGCTTGTCATTGTGGGCTTCTATGAGGGTCGTGCCTACATCTTTGAATGATTGAAGTGTTGTATGGACTGCTGTTTTCGCATCGGAAATTTTAGTGTCGCAAATTCTTTTGGAATCGCGCCATGTTTTACCGACAATACGGTCATGGGTTTCGATAACACAATCGGCAATAGCCATTTGCCATTCCACAATACAGACGGCCATGATTGCATAGCGGCGTTCACCGACCATATCGCGCAGATCATCAATAAAATAGCGTTCCCCATGACGGCGCAAACGGCTTATTCGATGTGCAGGAACGCCCTCAAGAATATTGCGGGAAATGCTCATTGTCTGAAGAAATTCCAGTCTATTCAGCAACCGATTAGCATCGGCAGAATTGTTGCCAATTTCAAACTGCCGTAACCAGACAAAACGGCTGAGCTGTTCCTTGACCATTTCAGCCAACAGGCTGTCTAATCTCACGCGAGTTGCGCAGTCGAGCCTATTTGTTATGGTTGCATCAATCTGACGTTCAGCATGCACAAGGGCATCTGCGCAAAGGCGTTCTATGGTTGAAATGGCCGGAAGAATAATTTGCGTCCGTCGACATTCTGCAACAAATTCCCTGACAAGACCTTCACTGGAACGAGCGTCAATCGCTTTATCAAACAGCCATGCTTTCAACTCATGTGCACTACGACCGGAAAATGATTTGAAGCCGTAGATCGCCCGAAGGGCATCCATATGCTGGTGACGTGTTTGTCGCCGTTTGGCATAGGTAGCGAGTGCATCTTCTGAAATTCTGATTTGTGCACCAATGAATGCCAATATCTCCTCTGGGATCAGCTCTCCCGGTGCGAGTGCGCGGCCGGGATATCGTAGCGCACATAATTGCAAAGTGAACCCAAGTTTGTTCTCCGGGCGGCGGCGCTCATGGATATGTTCGAGATCATCATCAGCCAATATGTAATATTTTAGCAATGACGTTTCATCGGTTGGAAGAGCAAAAAGGGCACTGCGTTGCCGTTCAGTCAGGATCGTACGATGCGCCATATATCATTTGCTTTCTTTATTAGGTTTGGGTATTTTTGTTTGTGAAATGAGATATGATATATCAATCAAACACGATACCAACCTAAATGAGTGCATTACACAAACGATCGTTTGTGAAATAATATGCTGGGCGCGCGATTATGAGTGATTATTTATCCATAGCAATTGGTCAGAGCTTGATCACATCAGACGTTTCGCAAAACGGCCTGTTATTTCCAATACAGAAGAAGTTGCATGAAATTTTTAAAAAACAGCTCCACAGCCACGATCACAAAGGTCGATAATTTTCCGGCAATCGGAACAATCGAAGACCCTGCTTATGCATGGGTGGGACGAAACCTCTTGCTGGCTTATCAAATCGCTCCTGTTGATGGTGGTGGGTGCGCCCTCTTCTTGTTCAGCGATGCAAGCGACGTTTCCATTTTTCCACTTAATGTAGAGGGCTTCGCGAAGAACAAATCAGGGCCATATGTGCCAGAGTTCTTCATTGAGCCTTGGCAAATCAGTGAGATTAACGGCGATCCCAAAACCCAGCACTGGAAGGTTCTGAAATCCCGCCGTTGGATGATGTCATTCATGGATTGGACAATGGACATCGTCTTTGGCGACGTTGAGTTGAAAGAAATCTGTGCTGACATTGAAATGCCTGAGCAGTTGCTTCTTGAACGTGCCCACCTGTTAAAAAGCACATAAACCATGAAAATTGGCTATGCACGTGTTTCGAAAGCTGATGGCAGTCAATCACTCGATCTACAAATCGATGCGCTACGTAATGCCGGGGTTGATGCCAAGCATATATATTCAGATCAAGCGTCCGGCAAAAAAGACGAACGCCCCGGACTGGATGCTTGCTTAAAAGCCTTACGTGATGACGATGTTCTCGTGGTTTGGAAACTTGATCGCCTTGGGCGCAGTCTACATCACCTTGTGAAAATCGTTTCTGATCTATCCGAGCGCGGCATTGGATTGAAAGTTCTTACAGGTCAAGGTGCGCAGATTGATACCACCACAGCCGCAGGACGACTTTCATTCGGCATTTTTGCAGCCTTAGCTGAATTTGAAAGTGAACTGATCCGGGAACGTACAATGGCTGGCCTCGCAGCGGCTCGCGCTAGAGGTCGGAAAGGTGGTCGAAAATTCGCCCTGACAAAAGCGCAGGTGCGCCTTGCGCAAGCGGCCATGTCAAACCGCGATACATCCGTTGCTGATTTATGCAATGAACTAGGCATAAAACCTGTCACTCTGTATCGTTATGTCGATCCAAAGGGAAATCTACGGGACTACGGCAAACGAGTATTAACGACTTAGGGTGTCATTTCGCACTATTCCGTAATAGACCCCAGGAATTGAAGAATTGAGTATGGTAGAATAACAAAGATAAGAGTTCGCGCAATGGTTTATACCAATTATGCTTACATCCTATAAAAAATCACCTATCGTTGCGTTGATGAATCTTAAAATTCCTATAGCTCAGGCAAATCCCTCAAACTCTGCATATCAAAAAGCGCCAAGAATTCAGATGTTGTCACAAACGTATGCGGCGCGCCTCGGCGTGGGCTTTTCGGTCCATTGCCAATGAGGCCTTTGAAACGAAGTCGGTTTAAGAGA
>CAJQOR010000188.1 GCA_905479965.1 uncultured Rhizobiaceae group bacterium
ACACCATTACGCTCTATACACGGCACTTGTACAAGTCCCGCAATTGGATCACATGTCATGCCCAGATGATGCTCTAATGCGATCTCAGCAGCATTTTCAATTTGCGTTGGCGAGCCACCCATAACAGCTGCTAAACCTGCAGCTGCCATAGAAGACGCGGATCCAACTTCGCCCTGACACCCCACTTCAGCGCCTGAAATGGACGCATTTGACTTGATTAATCCCCCGATTGCAGCGGCTGTGAGTAAAAACTCATGGATGGCGTTTTCATCGATGTCTTCAAGGAAGTCTTTCATATAGGCGATGACTGCCGGGATAACCCCAGCGGCACCATTTGTGGGCGCAGTTACCACACGCCCTCCTGAAGCGTTTTCCTCATTGACCGCCATGGCATAGACTGAGAGCCAATCATTGGCGAGCATCGGGTTTACTTTGTTTTGTTTCCACTCATCTTGAAGTTGATGATAAATCTTTGCCGCTCGGCGCTCGACATTTAATCCGCCTGGCATAATACCTTTGCGTTTAAGCCCACGATCAATGCATGTGTTCATCGCGCTCCAGATTTGTTCAAGTTCGTGATGTAAAGCATCCGCACCCAAAATTTTCTCTTCATTTGCGCGCTTCATTTGCGCAATTGACAAGCCAGATTGTGCCGCCATTTCGAGCATTTGATCAGCATTTGCAAATGGATATGGCACATCTTTTTGAACTTCAGGCTTTTTGCTTGCTTTAAGCGCTTCTAATTCTGTGTCCGTAACTACAAATCCACCGCCAATTGAATAGTAAATGCGCTTGATCAACAAACGCTCATTGCTATCAAAACCTGAGATAATCATGCCATTAGCATGGCCATCAAGACGTGTCTTTTTATCAAACTCCAGGTCTGTTTTGGGATCAAACGCATAGAGAGGATGCCCTTCAGGATGAATTTGTTTTGTTTTGGAAAGTTCATCCAGCAAAGGATCAATAATATCAGGATCGATTGTGTGCGGCGCGTGTCCCATTAGACCTAAATAAACTGCGCGATCAGTGCCGTGACCAACACCTGTGTAAGCTAAAGATCCGTGCAAGCTTACTTTAATTTGAGCAACATTGACATCATGGGGGCGAACCCAATCACCGTTGAGGATCTCATCAAGAAATCTATTTGCCGCTGTCATCGGGCCCATTGTGTGGGAGCTCGAAGGACCAATACCCACTTTGAATATATCTGACACCGACAAGAACATTAAATTTTACCTTTTACACTGGAATCAAAAAAGCACTTTGAGCGCTGCTGACGGCCGACTATAGAGCCAGTATAAAAAAGAAAACAGCGCCAAACCGACTAGATTTGACGCTGTTTACAAAAAAACTTTAAATCGGCTTAGAACCCCCCGAGAAGGTATCCCATGAATAGAACTACTGAAAAAATCAAAACCGCCTTCGTTGTTATACCCCAGCAGGATTTATGTGCAGTATTTTCCATATTCACTCCAATTTGTAAAACCCAAGACGATCATGTCTCGGTGGGTGACTTTTAACGAAAGCTTAAACTTATTGCAACGCAAAAACGCCACAATTTAAACACAAATATTTATGTTCGGTAATAATTGTTAACACTTGTGGACAACTCAATTAATGATTAAATTTCAAATACTTACCCTTTCATCATCACCTTGTATTTGCCTCAGTATTCCTTTTTGTGCATAAATCGACTACGTGCTATGACTTAAAAGCATAGCTAATTAATTGCTGCGCCGCAGCAAATAAGGCGGAGGGGCCCAATATCATGACTGACTTAGATTATATCGCATTTGTGTATTTTCTTTTCTGCTGGTTTGGGTTTTCCATTATTTTGAGACTTGGGAGTTTAACCAACAAGGTTAGCCTGTCTGACGCGATGGATGAGCACCGTCGAGGCTGGTTTTTAACCGCAAGCCGCCGCGAATTGCGGATGATTGATACGGGCATTGTTTCTGGCCTTCAAAGTGGTGTTGGTTTTTTTGCGTCCACGACCATGATTGCCATTGGTGGTTGCTTGGCCGCACTCGGCTCAGCTGAAAAAGTAACCATGGTATTTGCAGAGATTCCAATCACCGAAGCGCCTGATATATTGATCATTGAAGCCAAGCTTGCTGGCTTGATAATCGTGTTGGGTTACACATTTTTTAAGTTTGGTTGGAGCTATCGTCTTTTTAACTATTGTGGAATTTTGCTCGGCGCTATGCCAATGCGTGATGAGAAAAATGCAAGTATCGAAACCTACGCCAAACAAGCTGGTGAGATGAATGTACTTGCAGGACGGCATTTTAATGCGGGTCAGCGGGGCATTTTCTTTGCTGTTGGCTATCTGGGATGCTTCGTCGGACCAGAAATTTTGATCCTAACTACAACGCTTGTTTTACTGGTATTAATCAGACGGCAGTTTTATTCAAAAGCACGCCAAGTTGCAATGTCCATCATAGAAGCAAAAAAGGCGGCTCAATAAGCCGCCCTTCTCTCGATTGTGTTTTAAAGCTCTGTTGCGAAACCCTAGTGAAGAATTTGGCTCAAGAACTCTTTTGTGCGCTCATGCTGAGGATTATCGAAGAACTCACCTGGTTCGTTTTGCTCAACAATTTGACCGGCATCCATGAAGATCACACGGTTTGCCACCTGACGCGCAAAGCCCATTTCGTGCGTCACGCACAACATTGTCATGCCTTCTTCTGCTAGACCAACCATTGTATCAAGCACTTCTTTAATCATCTCTGGATCAAGCGCTGATGTTGGCTCATCAAATAACATGATGCGTGGGTTCATGCACAATGAACGCGCGATCGCCACACGTTGCTGTTGACCACCAGACAATTGACCAGGATATTTAAGCGCCTGCTCAGGAATTTTAACGCGCTCAAGATAATGCATTGCAATCTCTTCAGCTTCCTTTTTCGGCATCTTGCGAACCCAGATCGGTGC
>CAJQOR010000189.1 GCA_905479965.1 uncultured Rhizobiaceae group bacterium
GATCGCACGCGCTGGATGATTAAATGGAATATCAAACACCGCCGTGATTTGGCCTTTCTCGCATCCTTGACGAACCAAAGAGCCATCGCCTCGTCCACCTAATGCAAGCGACAAACTGTCAAGGAGAATAGATTTACCAGCGCCAGTTTCACCAGTTAATACAGATAGGCCCTGATCAAAGGATAAATCCAATTTATCGATCAGAACAATATCTCGTATAGAAAGTTGAACCAGCATCCCCCTACCCTATCCTTGGTTAGGAAGGAGTTCCAAGTGCCACTTTACGTGCAGCGCGTGATATCCAAGATCTTTTATTTTCACGAGGTTCTAAACCACCTGTTTGCAATAGCTTGTATGAATCTGCATACCACTGACTGTCAGGATAGTTGTGTCCTAATACAGCCGCCGCAGTTTGCGCTTCACTTGTTAAGCCCATTGCGTAATATGATTCGACCAATCGAGCCAAGGCCTCTTCCACTTGTCGTGTATTACCATATTGCTGAACAACAGTCTTATAACGGTTTACCGACGCCAAATATTCTTTACGTTCTTGGTAATAGCGACCGATCTGCATTTCTTTACCAGCCAACTGATCGCGAGATTTTCTGATTTTCGCTTTCGCGTCATCAACATATTCTGACTCTGGATAACGGTCGACAACCTCTTGCATAGCAGCAATTGCGCGCGATGATGCGCGTTGATCGCGTGTTACATCCGGTATTTGTCTGAAATAGGCTAAACCAATGATATATTGCGCATAGGCTGCATCTTTGTCATTTGGATAAAGGTTCAAGAAACGGCGTGCATTAGTGATCGCCTCGGTTGAACGGCCTGAGCGATATTTTGCAAAGGCGTTTAACACCAAAGCCTTACGTGCATAATCTGAAAACGGGTGCTGACGATCAATCGCATCAAATTTCTTTGTCGCTTCGGTCATTTTACCTGCGGACATATTAGCAAGTGCCTGATTGTAAAGCACATCAGCTGGTTCAACTGAATCGACAAGCGAATTAATGTCGATATCCGGGTCAGACTGACAACTTACCAGTACCAGCGTGCTTAACAAAATTGCAAAGCTCAGACTTGTTTTCGCAAGCATTCTCAATTTGGAGAATAACAACATGACCAATTGACCTTTCTCCAACTAAGGAGTTTGAAACCGACAGCATTATTTACAGGGTTTTAATCGTAAAATCCATATGCGTCCAACGTCATCTTTCAGCATTGGCACATTTTTATGGCAAAATTGGAAATTAAGTTAATTTAGAGGCGTGATTTTGGGTCTGAACTGACAGATTATACAGTCCAAGGAGAAAATACAGGAGCACTTACAGCTACCAATTCACCATAACCACCTTTGCCACGCGTATGTTTTGTTTCAACAATCTCGTAAGCATCTTGTTGCGCAAGTAATTTGCGAAGCGCAATGGCATTGAGTTTATGGCCACCACGATATGAGCGATAACAACCGATAAACTGGGCACCAGCTAATGCTAGATCACCAACAGCATCGAGTGTCTTATGGCGGACAAATTCGTCTTCAAAACGAAGACCTTCCATATTGATGACTTTATCATCTTCGCCAATGACCACTGAGTTTTCCAAAGACGACCCTAGAGCATGACCGGATGCCCACAAGAACTCTACATCACGCATAAAGCCGAATGTACGTGCTCGGCTTAGTTCGCGTTTAAAACTTTCAGCTGTTACTTCACCACACCATGACTGACGTCCAATGGTTGGCGATGAAAAATCGATGTCGATTTCAAAACGTGTTCCCTCATGCGGAGTAAACTCAGCCCAAGAACCACCCATTTCAGCCCGAACAGCCTTTTTCACGCGAATATAGCGACGACGTTCTTCTAGTTTTAAAACGCCTGTTGCTTCAATCAATTCAACAAACAGCGCTGAGCTACCATCCATGATAGGAACTTCGCCGCCATCAATTTCAACGATGATGTTATCAATGCCCATTGCATAAAGCGCAGCCATGAGATGCTCTACTGTCGCCACAGAGCGATCAGGCGCATTACCAAGCAACGTACAAAAATCTGTTGAGCCAACTTGAGAAGAAACCGCACGTAACGTGCAAATGGTTTCAGAACCACACAAACGCTTAAAAACGATGCCGGTATTTGATTCTGCAGGTATGAGAGAAATTGTTACATTTGAACCACTATGAACACCAACACCCGAAAGTGTAGCAGGCCTAGAAATCGTAGCCTGGAATTCATTCAAATCTAAATGCATTAAACTGCCCAATTCGATCTTTACGCAACACAGTCGAACCAAATTATACGACGCATCTTTGTTGCCACTCACACTGTAATTTTTAAGAGGCGTCCCCCGCCACAACGCTTAAAATATGCTGAAACATGATTCTTTCCAAATCACGCTTTATTTCCAAATGTAACGCAAATGTAACATTCGGTTTCAAAGTGCTTTTCAACAAAAATAAAAACGCAGCCACACCATAGTGCAGCTGCGTTTCAAATTCATTAATTTATTTAACCTTATCTCACCTGGCGACGTAAAAACGCTGGAATTTCAAGCTGTTCGTCTTCTGAAGGCGCTGGCGCCGCAGGAGCAACACGACCCTGCTGGTCCATATTACCACGTGCACCAGTGATTGAAGACTGATCCGCTGACATTGAACGGCGCGGTTGTGGTGATTGTTGTTCAATCGCCTTTTGCGCGGCAGTTGTTACATCATCTTCACCCATTCCAAGACTTGAGCTGATACGTTTGAACAGGCCTTTTGCACCTTTTTCTTCCGCAGCTTCGTGATGAGATGGTGAATTCACACGATCCATTTCAGCTTTCACTGTCGCTGGAAAGTCTTCAATCTGCGGCATACGGCTTACTTGAACCGGTGCTTCAGACATCACACGTTCAGGTGCTGTCGCTTGTACTGTTGGCATTTGAGGCGCTGGAGTTGGTGCAGCTGGCTGAGCCATAACAGGTGCAGGTGACGCGGTCATTGGCGCAGATGCCATTGTTGGTGTCATTGTTGGCGTCATTGCTGGAGCTGGAGCTGATGCTGGTGCTGGTGCATGTGTTTCAGTGTTTGCTTCTGGAACAAATAACCTGTTTTGAGGCGTAGAGATTTCAGCTTGCGCAGCGATCTCAAGTTCACGCTCAATTTCAGCCTCTGCTGACATGATTGCTTCTGACACAGTGTCCTGTGCAATCGGAGCCGCGGGAATAGAAGCTGGAATAGGAGCCGGAGCTTCAGCAGTCAACTTTTCTGCAGCGGCACTTCTTTGATTAAGTTGAGCCTGCATAGACGCCATTGCTGGGCGCATATCAGTTTCGCTGCGACCAGCAATTTGCTCAGCAGAACAATCAATACCGGTTGCAACAACAGACACACGGATGATGCCCTCAAGAGATTCATCAAATGTTGCACCCAAAATGATATTTGCTTCGGGATCAACTTCTTCACGAATGCGCGTAGCAGCTTCATCAACTTCAAATAGGGTCATATCACGACCACCAGTGATCGAAATGAGAAGACCTTGCGCACCGCGCATTGATGTTTCATCGAGAAGTGGGTTAGCAATTGCAGCTTCCGCCGCAGCCATTGCACGACCATCTCCTGAAGCTTCGCCTGTACCCATCATCGCTTTACCCATTTCGCGCATCACAGAGCGAACATCAGCAAAGTCTAGATTGATCAAACCTTCTTTGACCATCAAGTCAGTGATACAAGCAACGCCTGAATACAGCACTTGGTCAGCCATTGAGAATGCATCGGCAAATGTTGTGTTCTCATTTGCAATCCGGAACAGATTTTGGTTCGGGATTACAATCAGCGTATCAACATTCTTTTGCAGCTCTTCGATACCAAGATCAGCTAAGCGCATGCGGCGTTGGCCTTCAAAATGGAAAGGCTTAGTGACCACACCAACAGTTAAGATACCTTTTTGGCGAGCTGCTTTTGCAACAACAGGCGCAGCACCTGTTCCTGTACCACCACCCATTCCGGCAGTGACGAAACACATATGCGTGCCATTGAGATGATCATTGATCTCATCAAAGCACTCCTCAGCTGCCGCTGCGCCAATTTCTGGCTGCGATCCAGCACCAAGACCTTCTGTTACGGCAACACCAAGTTGGATGATGCGTTCAGATTTAGACATTGTCAGAGCTTGTGCATCCGTGTTTGCCACAACGAAATCCACACCCTGCAGGCCTGCAGTGATCATATTGTTCACAGCATTGCCACCACCACCGCCAACACCGAACACGGTAATGCGTGGTTTTAATTCAGTAATATCCGGCTTCTGAAGGTTAATAGTCATTTTAGCCGTTCCTTCCTTGGTTTTTGTTGCCATGACGCATGTATTGGTACCGCAACCTTGAAATTAAAAACTTTCTTTGAACCATTGGCCCATCTGAGCCAATCGTCCGCTTGTTCCACTTGCCGCCGCCATCATAGTCCGTTCAGAACCATGGGCTTCGATGTCTGCCACTTGGGGGTAAATCATTAATCCAGATGCTGCTGAAAAGGCTGGGCCTTTGACAGCTGCTGGCAATCCAGAAACTCCTAAAGGTCGACCTATACGAACATTACGAGCCAATATTCGTCTTGCACTATCAGCTAACCCCGTAAGTTGACTTGCACCACCTGTTAAGATCACCCGCTTACCAACGATTGGCGCATAGCCAGATTGTTGAATTCGATCGCGAACTAACTCAAGTGTTTCCTCAACGCGCGCTCTTACTATGCGAGCGACCATAGCTTTTGAAACTTGCGCGGAGTGATCGCCCATTTCATCACCAATTGGCGGGATAGAAATGACGTCTTTATCATCACACGCAGAAGGGAGTGACGAACCGTGCATCACTTTAATGCGTTCTGCATCTTCAAATCTGGTTGTCAGCCCACGCGCTAGATCCATCGTGACATGATGTCCACCCAACGCTACAGCATCGGCGAATATAAATTTACCTTCGTTGAACACGGAAATAGTTGTGGTTCCACCACCAAGATCAACACATGCGCAGCCCATCTCAGCCTCATCAGCAACGAGCGATGCAAGACCTGAAGCGTAGGGTGTTGCCACCATTGCTTCAACGGTCAAATGGGCGCGATTGACACACATTTCCAAATTTTTAAGCGGCGCACGATCAGCACTTAAAACATGCAAATCAACACCTAGCTTATCACCATACATGCCTTCAGGGTCAATAATTCCACGTTCCCCATCAAGTGCATAGCTTGTTGGTAATGAGTGAAGGATTGAACGCTCGTGGCTTAACGTCCGCTTAGTAACAAGATTAACAACCTTGGTTAGATCATTATGCGCAACCTCTTCACCGCCCAAATCAATGGAGGCTGTGAAAATTTCACTCTTTAGGCGCCCCGCAGTTACATTGAT
>CAJQOR010000190.1 GCA_905479965.1 uncultured Rhizobiaceae group bacterium
ATCTCTTTACCAACGCACGTTTCTGAAAACTCTAACTGCTGTTCAGAGAGCAAATCCTGCAGACGTTTTAAGCGCTTAGCTTTGATATCCTCAGGCACATGATCTTTAAAATCAGCACCGGGAGTGCCTGGCCGAGGTGAATATTTAAATGAATAAGCTTGCGCGTATTTCACCTGACGGATCAGATCAAGCGTATCTTCAAAATCTTCATCTGTCTCACCTGGGAAACCGACAATGAAATCACCTGAAATGGCCAGATCCGGTCGACCCTCACGAATTTGCGCAATCAGCTTGATATATTCATCGCGTGTGTGGCGACGGTTCATTGATTTCAAAATTTTGTCAGAACCAGCCTGCACGGGCAAATGCAAATAAGGCATGAGCTTATCAAGATCACGGTGCGCATTGATTAAAGCACTGTCCATGTCACGCGGGTGACTTGTGGTGTAACGAAGTCGCTCGATACCTTCAATGTCGGAAAGTCTATGGAGAAGTTCACCCAAACCCCATTCGCGACCATCATCACCCTTGCCATGCCAAGCATTAACGTTCTGACCAAGGAGCGTGATCTCGCGCTCCGGCATCAACTAGATCTTGCGCTTCAGACAGCAATTGCGAAACCGGCCGAGAAATTTCTGCGCCGCGTGTATAAGGGACAACGCAGAAGGTGCAAAACTTATCACAGCCTTCCTGAACCGTTAGAAACGCTGTCACGCCACGAGCGCGAATTTGCTTCTTCTCAGCTTTTGGTAAGTGAAGAAATTTGTCGTCTTCGGTAAATTCTGTTTCGACAACTTTTTCACCTTTGCGCGCACGTCCAAGTGCATCGGGCAATTGGTGATAGGTTGCTGGACCAATAACCATATTGACCACAGGAGAACGCTTGATAATCTCCTCGCCTTCAGCTTGTGCAACACAACCTGCAACGGCAACCATCATGTCAGAACCGCCCGCTTCCATGCGTTTCTGTTTCATCTTGTTCAGACGACCCAGATCGGAATAAACTTTCTCTGCCGCTTTTTCGCGAATATGGCATGTGTTTAACAGCACAAGGTCGGCATCGTCGGGGGTATCAGTTGGCGTGTAGCCATCTTTAACCAATGCATCACTCATGCGCTCGCTATCATAAACATTCATCTGGCAGCCAAAAGTTTTAATAAAGACTTTTTGGCCTTCAGCTGGTTTTGAATTGTCGGTTGAATTTACAACCTGTTCAGCGGCTATATCTTGTTCAATCTTGCTCATGAGGCCTATTTAAACCTATTGTGGCGAGATGCAAATAGTTTGATTGGTTGCGAAGGTGAAATTTTAGCGAAGTGATCGGTATAAACTTTCGCGAATTGCGTTCTCACTCATTTTGGCGATTTCAGAACGCTTCATACCGTCATCAAAAACAATAGGCTCTCCATAGGTGATCTCAACGCCCAACGAGCCTTCAACCAAGACGTGGTAAAGGTGCGGTAATAAACCAACATCGCCTGGCCATGCCGCAAGATCACGTCCGCCACGTCCGAGCGGAATACCATGTGCAGACACATAGGCAACAGACACAGGTTGGATGATCAATTCGTGATTTGGCAGTTCAATTTGCGCGCGCTGAACTGCACCAAACAATGCAGATTTAAACGGCATGAGAAAGTTCCCATCCGAGGTCGTGCCTTCGGGAAAGAGTACAACGATATCGCCATTTTTCATTCGATCAGCGATCGCCGACACTTGATCACCCGTCGAAAGGCGTCGATTACGATCAATAAAAATAGTATGTTGTAGCTTTGCTAACGTTCCAAAAATTGGCCAGTCTCGCACTTCGGATTTTGCGATGAAAACAACGGCGGCTGATGAACCAAGTGTAACAATATCAAGCCAGGACGAATGATTGGCAACGAGCATAAGTGGGCGTTGTTTTGAAATTTTACCGCGGTATTTTATTTTAATGCCAAGAGCCCATCGTGCGATCAAATGCCAGATGCGCGGCGTAACTCGAGAGACCTGATCTTTGTAAACAAGTGCGACAAGGTGAAATGGCAGCAGCACAAACGTGGTGACGATTAAGATCGTTAGGACCCATAATATGCGAAGAGCTGCACGCATCTACGACCCCTTCTTGAGTGGGATGCCGTAAAGCTCTAATCGGTGATCGACCAGTTTAAAGCCATGTTCGCGCGCAATTCGCTCTTGCAACGCTTCAATTTCCGGTGAGTTAAATTCGATGATCGTCCCAGACTTTAAATCAATGAGGTGGTCGTGATGCTCATCAGGGACGCTTTCATAACGTGAGCGCCCATCGCGGAAATCATGACGTTCTATAATACCAAGCTCTTCGAACAGGTTTACTGTCCGATAAACCGTTGAAATGGAAATCTTGGGATCAATTTCAATGGATCTGCGATGCAATTCATCTGCATCTGGGTGATCCTCAGAGGCTTCCAAAACACGCGCGATAACGCGGCGTTGTTCCGTCATGCGCAGGCCTGCATCAGCACATCTGTCTTCAAGAGATTTTTCCGCGTCCATCTCGGCTTACTCCAGTTTATTGCCTTGCGAGGCGAATTACCCAGCAAGAGAAGATTAATATGCTTTAGTGCAGCTTTAATTCTAAAACAAGCGCATTACTGCGAGTTTCACCACCATTGTCATAATAGGCTTTACGTTCCCCCACGGTCTGAAAACCAATCTTTTGATAAAGTTTTACTGCTGGTATATTGCTCTCATCAACTTCGAGGAACATTTTTTCAGCACCGCGCTGGCTCGCTTCACCTATCGCCGCTTGCATCAGACGCCAGCCAATGCCCTTTTTTTGCAGCGCTTGATCAGTGCCAATGGACAGGATTTCAGCTTCATCTGCAACCACACGAGATAGGACAAATCCATGCAAATTTTTCCGATTAATCGGGCGAGCATAAAACCCAAATACACTATTTTGCGCTAATAAAGATGAGCATTCAACTTCATCCCAACCACGATTGAACAATAAGGTGTGTAATTCGGCAACAGAATAGGACTGCTCATTAGCCAGTTTTAAGACTTCTAACTCTGTTTTGGACGAAAACAATTTTCCCAATGGCACGGTAGTCTGATCCCAGATGGTTTAGATGCGATCAAGCGCAAAATTCACATTTGGCTTTGCATCCGCTTGTCGTAAATATTGTGGTCGTAGTTCGTAAACAATACCATCTTTTATCAGACTGACAGCCAATTTTGCAACCATTTCGATCTCTGGAAAAGCGTTTTCATGCGCAATTTCAATCTCAGAAAACGCCTCAGCACTTATTTCTTTAACCGGAGGAATACCGCCGCCGCAAATAACAAAATGTCCCGATGACATGATGGGCATCGCCTCTTGATAAGACATAGCCTGTGGTTCGATAAGTGTTGTGCCTGAGGTATTAAGTGCTGAAAGATAAACATCACCTCGGCGTGCGTCTAAAACCGCGAGCGCATCTTTTTTCTGCTTGTACAAAACCCCAAAGCCAATGGCATTTAAGCTACTGATTCCAGTTGCAGGGATTTTAAGTGCCAATGCTAATGCGCGGCAATAAGAAATTCCCACGCGAATACCAGCAAAAGAGCCAGGACCTATAGTCACGGCTAAATGCGTAATATCTTTAAATGTCAGCGCTGCTTGGTTTAATACATCTTGGATGACAGATGGCAGATGTTCGGCATGACCACGCCCGATTTCATTTGAGATAGATGCGATCGGTTTTTCACGCTTGCCGTCATAAAGGCAAGCGGCACACATTGGCCCTGCGGTATCGACGGCAAGAATAATCACGCTTTTATAAATTAAACGGCTTCGACTTCTTCAACTTCAGGAATGAAGTGACGAAGAAGGTTTTGAATGCCGTGTTTGAGAGTGGCGGTTGAAGATGGGCAACCCGCACAAGCGCCCTTCATGTGCAAAAACACTTTGCC
>CAJQOR010000191.1 GCA_905479965.1 uncultured Rhizobiaceae group bacterium
CTTCCTGCTGATCGGCCGATATCTCGATCAAAAAATGCGTGAAAAAGCCCGCAATTCCGTTTTTGCATTAAGTAAAATTGCAGCCAAAGGTGCAAATCGCATTCTGCCCGATGGCCAACTGACCTATATCCCCATCGATCAAGTTAAACCTGGCATGACAATGCGCATATTCCCGGGTGATCGCACACCCGTTGATGGTGTGATCGTATCTGGTCAAACAGATTTAGACAGATCATTGGTTAACGGCGAAAGCGATACACATGTACCAAAAACCGGAGAAGAGATCGAGGCAGGCGTATTGAACTTAACCGGCGCAATCGATATCAAAGCATCAAAACCAGTTGATCAATCATTTTTGTCTGAAGTTTCCAAAATGCTCGAAGCTGCCGAAAACTCCCGCATGACATATGTGAGTTTAGCAGATCGTATGGCAAAAATTTATGCGCCTGTGGTTCATGTCTTTGCGCTTGTAGCGTTTCTGATCTGGTTCTTGATAGTAGGCGAGACATGGTACACGTCGCTGAACATAGCGATTTCTGTGCTGATCATCACCTGTCCTTGCGCGTTGGGTTTAGCGGTTCCTGTAACAAATGTCATTGCTGCCAATCAGCTGTTTAAAAACGGTATTTTAATGCGTGATGGTACCGCGTTAGAACGGGCGGCGGAAATCATCAAAATAGCTTTTGATAAAACAGGAACTTTAACATTTGGAATACCAAAACTTTCAGAAAAAGACATTTCAAGTTTCGATGACGCGACAAAATCAAATTTGAAAGCGCTGACGTCCCGTTCCTCGCACCCCGCGTCCAAAGCAATTGCCAACGCGCTCAATAACACGCATGCTGCAGACGTTGTAAATATCCGTGAAATCGCAGGCTTCGGTGTTGAAGGGTTTGTAAATAAAAAAACAGTTCGTTTAGGAAGAGCCGCATGGGTTGGAGAAATCGCAAATCATGCGCTAAGTGTACACGAGGATAAAATATCCTATGCAATCGAGGGAGAAGCACCCCTTCAGTTTAACCTGAGTGAAACGCTCAGAGTAGATGCGGTTGAAACAAAACAATATCTTGACGCGCATAGTATTGAGGTTGAAATTTTATCAGGAGACGGTCATCAAGCTGTTGCAAAAATCGCCAATGATCTTGGAATAAAGACTTGGGAAGCTGGTCTAAGGCCTGCAGATAAACACACGCATTTACAATCGCTTGAAGGGCAGAACATCCCAACAATGATGGTGGGAGATGGCTTAAATGATGCCCCTTCCCTTGCCGCTGCTCATGTTTCCATGGCGCCAGCCAGCGCATGTGAGGTTGGTCGGCAAGCAGCTGACTTCATTTTCACCAATGACAGTCTAAACGCGGTGCCTTACACCATCAGCACAGCACGAAAAGCAAAACGCATTATCAAGCAAAACTTCGGTATCGCCATCGCCTATAATACAATAGCAATTCCACTTGCGTTTTTAGGGTTTATCACACCATTGATCGCCGCTATTGCGATGTCTGCATCTTCAATTATAGTTGTGCTAAACAGTTTACGATTGTCATTACATGACATGCGGGAAGTAAAAATAAAGGCACCGAAATGAATCTCATCTTATTGTTACTACCTGTTGCTTTACTCCTTGGCCTTTTGGGATTAGGCGCATTTTTCTGGAGCTTAAAATCCGGTCAATACGATGATCCCGAAGGTGCAGCACAGCGCATTTTAAATGACGATTAGCTGCTTTTAAACCCAACCTAATCCTGCAAAAATACTAACTCAGGTCTCAATTTGAGATTGATTACAATTGTAAGCAAATTCAGCATCAAAAATTAAAATTCCTTCCGTATAAGTACCATGAAAATTACGGGGTTAGTGCGCGCTGCGTGCCGTTATAGGTACGTGTTCATATAGGAAAGCTGTGCGACGCTAAAATATGTGGGAAGGTCTGCTTTTAATGAGCGAAGAATTCAATATTTCAAACGCGTTTTATAAAACCGCAACACAAAATCCGATGAGCACAGCTCTGGTATGCGATGGCAACAACCTCACCTATGGTCAAATTTGGGACGATGCATCAAAACTTGCGAACTATTTAAAACCGCATTTAAAAAACAAACGCGTTGGGGTTTTGGGATCACGTAGCGCCATGGCGTATATCGGTATCATTGGCGCAGTAGCATCCGGTGCCACTTATGTTCCGCTAAATATGAAATGGCCGGAAGAACGGTTAATCGCGATTTTCGATCAACTTGAGCTTGATGCTTTGATTGTCGACAAATTTGGCACTAAACTGATTACCGAGGCTGTAAAAGCCCATGCGCCAGAAATCATTATTTCAAGTGACGATGCACTTGATGTCGATAACATCGTTAAATTATCAAATTTACCAAATGAGCATATTTCAGAACCAGCGCAACGCTCGCCTGAAGAGCTTGGTTATATCATCTTCACATCTGGCACAACTGGCATGCCTAAAGGTGTGATGATATCAAATTCTTCACTCAATATTTATCTCAATGAAGCACAAGAATGGTGTGACTTAAAAGCCGATGATCGTGTCGCAGAAGCCCACGATCTGACATTTGATCTAAGTGTGCACAACATGTTTCTGGCATGGCGCGCAGGTAGTGCGCTTTATATCATGAGCCAACTAGATATGATGGCACCACAAGCCTTTGTGCGCAAACATGAAATCACCGTATGGCTCACAGTTCCAACTATTGTCAACAATGTACGCCGTGCTAATCGACTTGGACCAAATCTATTCCCAAGTCTAAGACTATCAATGTTCTGCGGGGAGCCACTTCCAATTGCAACGATAAAAGCTATGCAGGAGGCTGCGCCAAACGCGCGTATTGAAAATATCTACGGCCCAACTGAGTGCACAATCGTTTGTTCGCGCCAAACAGTAACCAATCCACCTTTGGTCACCGAACAACGCGATATTCTTGCTATTGGCCACGAGTTTTCAAACACAAAAATGCTAATCTGCGACGAAGAAGGCAATTTGTTGCCGGACGGTGAGATGGGTGAAATCGCGCTCGAAAGCGCCAAATTGGCAGATGGATATTTCAAAGCAGCAGAGCAAACTAAAAAAGCCTTCCGTAACGTGGATGGCCGTCGTATGTATTTCACTGGTGATCTAGGTTTCCGCGATGAAAATGGTGTGCTGCACTACATGGGGCGCACGGATAATCAGATCAAAATGAAGGGTAATCGTATTGAGCTTGAAGAGGTTGATACGCATTTACGCAAAGCCTCCGGAACAGAACTTGCCGCTATCGTTGCTTGGCCAATTCTAGAAGGCATCCCACAAGGTTTGGTTGGATTTGCGATTGAGAACGGCAAAACAGCTGAACAAATCCAAGTGGCGATGAAAAAATCATTACCGCTATATATGGTGCCAAGCACCATTCATATCCTTGCAGATATGCCGCGCAACACGAGCGATAAGATCGATCGAAAGGCATTGCGCGAGCAGTTGGATAATCCCTTAGCGGATGAAACGATAAAACTAGAAGAGGCATCTTAAACATGGCTTTGACAGAAACTCTTCAATCGCCAAAAATTGAATATTCGCCTTTAAAGTGGAG
>CAJQOR010000192.1 GCA_905479965.1 uncultured Rhizobiaceae group bacterium
AAAAAAATTAGTTTTCTTACAACTGCTAATAAATCATTAGCCTTATTTGAAATTCCTAAAATTTCTGAACTTCAAGTAAATGGTTTGACGGTGATTTTAGATGCTGTTCGCGATCCTGGAAATCTAGGTACCATTATTCGCACAGCTGATGCGGCGGGTATAAAAGGTGTTATCTTAGTTGGCGCAACGACCGACGCGTTTTCAATTGAAACTGTTCGCGCAACAATGGGTTCAATTTTTGCGCTGCCTATTTTAAAGTGTGATGTAGATACCTTTTTAAACTGGCAAAATTCTCACGATATGTCCGTCATTGGCAGCCATCTAAAAGGCAGTGTTGATTACCGCACCATCGATTATAAATCAAAACCTACCGTTTTGCTTATGGGTAATGAACAAGCGGGGCTTCCTGATGAACTTGCGTCAAAATGCGATCAACTTGCCCGTATTCCGCAGGTTGGCGATGCGGATTCGCTTAATCTGGCCATTGCAACAGCCCTGATGATTTACGAAGCGCGGCGGCATCTTCTGGAGTTGGGTTGATGTCTTTGCAAAAAGCTAAGACAGATCGAC
Organism: uncultured Rhizobiaceae group bacterium; assembly: GCA_905479965.1. The sequence continues at coordinate 571 of CAJQOR010000192.1, forward strand.
GATTTTTCTCCAACCGCTTTCTAGTGGGTGCAATTATCATATCACTCAGCGTGATACTTGATCAGATATCTAAATTACTTGTTGAATTACATTTGCCTTTTGGCCAATTCGTAGCCGTTTTCCCATCCTTTGCAATGTACCGCACGTGGAATGAAGGGGTGGCATTTTCATTTTTAGCAGATCACGGAAGTACCGCATTGGTGATATTGGCCATAGTTGTGGTTGGCGTTGTTATCTGGCTGTGGAAATCATCTCCAAAAGAACGCGTATGGTTAAGCGCTGGTTATGCAATGATTATTGGCGGCGCTATCGGAAATATTCTTGATCGCGGGCTTTATGGTCATGTTGTTGATTTTATTATGATATATTATAAAAACTGGTCATTTGCGATCTTTAATATCGCAGATTGTTTTATAACTATTGGGGTCGTCTTCATTATTGTAGATGAGATCTGGGCCGCTTATAAAACCAAAAATACGACACACAATGACACTATTTCATAAAATTTGAATAATCTGGAAAAGCATTTAGATAGCTGACCATGCTAGTTGTTCTGTCATGACTGATCCAATTACTATGCAAAGACAACTCGCAGATAAATTAAATGCGACACTTGAAACCTCTGATGAGCCGAACTTGGCGCAAAATGCAAGTTTAGATAATGCTGGACTTGATGGGAATTCATCTGTTCGTCATTTCTCAAGAAAAGATATTATTGCATTTGATGAATTGCAATCGAGACTGCAAGCTGATGCCAAACCTGTTGATGAGCCTCAACAAGAGAAATCTCACCAGCCGATATTAATTGCGATGTTTATGTTCGCACTAGCAGCCATCGTTATTGGCGGCGAATATTTACTGTAAATCAGAGCATTTACCGGCGATAATTAATTGTGCGATTTTACGAATATTTGTCATGCAATTGTCGCAAGATTTCAGCTATAAGGGGTGCAAATCAATCGGAGTTGCATCCCATGAATGTTGTTGACCAAGCAATAGATTTTCAAGTTGTACAAACCAAGACAAATGCGGCAAAGTCATCAAAAGTTCTCGGCCGCATTGGTTCGCTGGAAGTTCGTTTAACTAAAAACGAGCGGGACATTCGAGCAGCTCAGTCTCTTCGCTATAAAATTTTCGTTGACGAAATTGGTGCAAAACTCTCTCCCTCTGCAATGGCGCTTGAACTTGATTTCGATACCTATGATAAATATTGCGAACACTTCATTTTGTTAGATACCAACATTGTGGGTGGTACGAGCGAGCAGATCATTGGCACATATCGAATTTTGCGCCAGCAAGTCGCTAATCGACATAACGGATTTTATTCGCAAAATGAGTTTGATATCGCAGAACTCACAAAGCGACATAGCGATAAAAAATTTGTCGAATTGGGTCGCTCCTGTGTTTTAAAAGAATACCGAACCCGCAGATCTGTTGAATTGCTCTGGCAGGGCATCTGGGCTTACGCTGGACAAAACCAGGTTGATGTTATGTTTGGTTGCGCCTCATTTTTTGGCGCAGTACCCGCAGCTCATGCGCATGCACTTTCATTTTTATATCATTTTGCCAAAACATCTGATGAATGGAGTGTTGGTGCAAATCAAGCCATCGCACATGAGATGGATTTAATGCCAAAGGAAGCCACAGTTGCAAAGCAGGTATTTGGTGCTTTACCGCCACTTATTAAAGGCTATTTGCGTCTGGGCGCATCCTTTGCACCAGAGGCTGTGATAGATCAAGATTTCAATACCACAGATGTTTTGGTCATGTTGCCTGTATCCCAGATCAGTGCGAGATATATCAAGCATTATCGACCCAATGCTGATCGCTTTAATTAACGTGATATTTTTTACAGTCTGAACCCAGTTATCGATAAAATTTTGACTATTTGGACAAAAAACAAAGATTTCGCGTGAAATTTAAAATTAGTCATGCAAGTATATCGACAACCTTACGTTTCGGCGTTCGGGAGAGGTCGCGATAGCGCGCTAATTTTTGCATTGGTGGCGTTGTTGCAATCAACGTAAATTATAACAATAGGGTACAGTCAATGAAACGTACGCTTCTTAGCCTTATGGCTACAGCTCTTATGTCCGCAACAGCACTTGCTGCAGACATCAAACCAGCCATTCTCTTCGACTTGGGTGGCAAGTTCGATAAATCCTTCAACGAAGCTGCATTTAATGGTGCAACAAAGTTTAAAGAAGAAACTGGCGTTGATTTCCGCGAGTTTGAAATCAGCAATGATGCACAGCGCGAACAAGCTCTTCGCCGCTTTGCTCGTGATGGCAATAATCCAATTGTCATGGCAGGTTTTTCTTGGGCTGGTGCACTTGATAAAGTTGCTGCAGATTATCCTGAAACAGACTTTGCGATCATC
>CAJQOR010000193.1 GCA_905479965.1 uncultured Rhizobiaceae group bacterium
TTCAATATCATTTTCAGGTGCGCGCGCTAATCGTAAAAACATCGATGTCGCATCTGTATCACCCTCAGGTGGATGTCCGCGACCATCCTTAATGTGGCACGATTGGCAGGCACGGGCATTAAACAAAGGACCCAGACCATCAGATGCATGTGTTGATGAAGGCGATGAGACCCAAAGCTTTCGAAATAGTGCATTGCCAAGCTTAAAATCCATTTCTTCTTCAAATGTCAGATTGGCACTGAACTGAGAAAATGCATCTTGGTTGACGAGTTTTAACGACGTTCCAGCACCACCTTGCATCGCTTCAAAGCGCTCTGTTTTGGTAAAATCATCAGTCGGCTGCGTAATCTTCTGAACACGTTTTAAGTCTTTTGGAGCCAGATCATTTCGAATTTCAGGGATATTGTAGTCTTTTGATAAAACATGCGGCGCACCAACCCATGTGGAAAGAAGCAAAACTGAAACAAGCAATTTTCTCTGCACGTTTAATTCCTCAAACAAAGCAGCAAGCGGCTCAAATTTTTACATGAACCACTTGCTATAACAATATTAAAACGCGGCGATGAACCGCGTTAATTTACATACTATTCAAAAACAGCATTTGGATTATCAAGGCTATCAGAACCTTCAAGTTCAATGGCACTCAATTCAAGTGCTGTGATCGCGCGTTCGATTGATTTTGTTTGTTTGACGAGACCATCAATCGCGGCTTGTACAATTGCATTGCCTTCTGTGTTTCCTTCACCGATCATTTGATCGTAGGCTTCACCAGCCTCAGCACGTTTTGCCATAACTTGCATTGCATCAATCGTTGCGGAAAGATCTGCATCCAATTCAGCTGCAACACCTGCATCTTTCAACTTCACTAAATCCATCAGAGAAGCGCCCGATACCGTGCTTCCATCAACGCGTTTATAAGTGCCGAGGTAAACATTTTGAATGCCAACTGCGTCATAAAGGTGCGAATTATGTGTATTGTCTGAAAAGCAATCATGTTCTTCTTCCGGGTCACCAAGCAATAGGCCAAGCTTCATGCGTTCGCCTGCAAGTTCCCCATAAGAGAGTGAACCCATTCCAGTTAGAATTGTTGAAAGGCTGCCAGATGTACCTGCATCCTCCAACGCTTTGCGCGCAGCACCACCAACTTCCCAATTGGCTGCCATTTCTTCAAGATCAGAAATCATCAATTCAGATGCAGCTTTAAGATATTGGCGGCGACGCTCACACGAGCCATTTGAACAATCTGTTAGCGAAAAATCTGTCGCTGGGCGATTACCCGCACCGTTATCGTTACCATTTAGATCCTGACCCCAAAGCAAAAACTCTATTGCGTGATAGCCTGTTGCAACATTGGCTTCGATACCTGCAGCTTCGTGCAATGTTTCTGACAAAAGCAAAGGCGTAATTGCAGATGCGTTTACGTTGTCACCATTAATTTTGATCGCAGCGTTAGAAATCACATTTGCTGTATAAAGTGTGTTTTCATCACTTTCAGTTCCGTAAGATGCATCAACATAATCAATCAAACCTTCATCAAGCGGCCAAGCGTTTACTTTGCCTTCCCAGTCATCAACGATTGCGTTGCCAAATCGATAAACTTCAGTTTGCTGGTATGGCACGCGTGAAGCAAGCCAGGCACCTTTTGTAGCTGCAAGTGTTGTGTCCGAAGGAACTGCCAAAAATGCATCAATTGCTGCATCCAAAGCTTTTGCTGTAAAAAGTGAATCGGCATATTTCGCTTCAGCAATATTTGCATAATTTTCAACAACTGCTTCTGCTGTAACGTCTGACATTGCAAAAGCTGCTGTTGAAGCAAAGAGTGAGGTGCTTGCCATAAGAATTGCGACCAGCATTGGTGATTTAAAATTCATAAGTTTAACCTTTCTAATGAATTGTATAATTGGATATGTGTTTTTGAGATTGATTATTGGCGTGAATTTCTGCCAGCACATCAGCCGGTATCGGCAGCAGCAACGAACCTTCGGATTTCAAAACCATCGCATACTCGCCAGCTGGAGCCAGAATTTGTGAACATTTTGCAAGGCATGACAAAGCATTTACACTTTCCTGCAACGCCGCATCGTCCCCATGTTGAAGCGCGGCGATAAGACCTAAAAGCATACATTCGTCTGAATTGAGATGGCCAGAATTTGGTGCGTAACATTTTAATGGACATGTTGCGCAAAGTCCTAAGCTGCGGACAAAATTGCCAAGCGCATTTGCGGCCAGTTGCCCATCTTGAGCACCAAATACAGATATAAATTTCTGCTGGCATTGCACCCAATGACTATCAGCCTTTGTGACATAGCCTGCAACCCAGCTTCTATAACCATTGATCGTCAAACCTTCCGGCTGACGCTCAAGATACCCCTTTGCAGGGCATTCTTGATTACTCGTATTGGGCTGAAACATTTGATCACTCATAAGCGCATGGCATTAACTTGAGTATTTTAGTAAAGTATAAATAAAGTGGAGTCAAATAGTATAATTTATAATCACTCTAAACTAACGCATATAGCGAAGTATTTTGTCACAATTTTAATCCTATCCGCTTGGTATCATGAGAAAAAACTCATTGGGTGCAAACGCAGTATTTCTACCGTTAGATCCGTCTATTAAAATAAAACTCATTGTATGCAGCATTACACAGTTTGGAAAATTTATCGCCTTAACCCATTGAAAATCATACTATTTTTCTGATGTACAAACTTTCGTCGCACTCAATTTCAAAATTTCTCTTGCTTTCGAAACCGCTTTCGGAAATACTCTCGAAACCGCTTTCGGGGAAGTTAAATTTGGTGAATGAATGTCTACGCGAATAAATCTGAAGCAATTATCTGCGCATCTTGGGTTAACTGAGGGGACTGTTTCGCGTGCTTTGAATAATTACCCTGATATCAGCATGAAAACGCGAGAGCGTGTTCAAAAAGCTGCTCAGGCACTTGGATATAAAGCCAATCCGACAGCTCGCCGTCTTGCAACAGGTATTGCAGAAGCGGTGGCATATATCATGCCTGAAAACGGCAACTCGATATCTGAACCATTTGTTGCATCTCTTCTTGCTGGTTTGGCTGAATCGCTCGCCAGAAGAGGTTGGGACATGCATGTTGTTCAAGCATCTCCAGCTGAGAACGAAGAAGACCTGATAAAACGATTGATATCCAGCCATAAAGTCAGCGGCGTTGTATTATCCCGCCCTCACAAAAAGGATGCAAGAATAAAGCTCTTACAAGACGCAAAAATGCCATTTGTCGTGCATGGTCGATCGGTGGAAAACAGCCAATACGCATGGTATGATGTAGATAGTAAATCCGCCTTTATGGATGCAGTGGATCATCTGGTTGCTCTTGGGCATCATCGGATTGGGTTTATTGGTGCTCCAACATATCATAATTTTGCGCAAACGCGCCTTGATGGATATCGCGAAGCTATCGTTACCAACGGTATCGAGCTTGATAATGATCTGGTGCAGATCACTGAGCTTACAGATGATGGTGGGGAGCGCGTCGCGCATGATCTTCTTGATCTTGATAACCCTCCAACTGCACTATTATGTTTGACAGATACGCAGGCATTTGGCGCATTAGCCGCGCTGCATTCGCGTGGTTTGGTTCCAGGTAAACACGTTTCAGTTATTGGCTATGATGGCGTTCGGTTTGGCAGACACACCAATCCGCCCCTAACCACTATGGCCCAACCGCAAGCTCATTCCGGTCGTCAATTGGGAGACATGATCTTATCGATCATTGATGGTGACGACCCGAAGAAGCATCAAGTCCTTCGTCGTGCTGAATTGGTACGAAGAAAAAGTGACGGTCCGGTTTGGATCGAAAATCAAACTCAATCAATGAGTAAATGGGAGAGAGAAGAATGAAATCGTTGAAACTACTTGCCGCAGGTTTAATGCTGTCGGCATCAACAGTGAGCATGTCACTTGCTGATACAATCACAATGTGGACAATGGAAGAGCAACCTGATCGCATGCAAGCTCAGGAAAAAATTGCCGCTGACTTTAAAGCCAAAACTGGCCATGACGTGAAAATCGTTCCGGTATCAGAAAAAGACATTTCAACGCGCGCAACAGCCGCTTTTGGTGCAGGTGATCTGCCGGATGTTCTAAACCACACAGTTCAGCATTTGCTACCATTTGCATCTGCAGGCATGCTCGATAGCGGCGCAGCTACAGAAGTTGTTGAAAATCTGGGCATGGGATCTTTTGCTTCTGGGCCAGTTAATATGGCAAAATCAAACGGTGAGATTGTTTCCGTACCAACAGATGGGTGGACACAGCTTGTTGTTTATCGTGCTGACATGTTTAAAGAAATGGATCTAAACCCGCCTAAAACTTTTGCTGATATTGAAGCTGCAATCGCAAAACTTCATAACCCACCGAACATGTATGGCTTTGTTGCTGCGACTAAGATCGATGAAACTTATATGATGCAGCTTATTGAGCACATTTCACTGGCGGCTGGATATACACCTGTCAACGCGGATGGTTCAATCAACGAAGATACATCAAAACTAAAGAACGTTTTGACATTTTATAAGACAATCGCAGATGCCTCACCAGAAGGTGACCTTTTCTGGAAACAATCTCGTGAGCTTTATCTCGGTGGTAAAGCTGCAATGATCATTTGGTCACCATCTTTATTGGATGAGTTGGGTGGCTTGCGTGACAGTGCTCCGGTCACAATCAATGATGATCCAACATCAAAAGATTTAGCAAAAGACACCGGGTTTGTGACTGTATTCTCAGGTCCTGGCAATGATGCAGGTGCAGCGTATGCTGATGTGCGTTACTTGGGTATTACAAATGATGCGAATACTGAAGTTGCACAAGAATTTGTGGAATTTGCATTGTCTGAAGGTTATGGCGACTGGCTCGGCATGGCTCCTGAGGGTAAATTCCCGGTGCGTAAGGGCAGTGCAGAAGGTAAAACGGATTACGAAACGATGTGGTCAGGCCTTAATGTCGGCGTGGATCGCAAAGAGCCGCTAAGCAATATTTATCCTAAAGCTGTCATTGACGATATTGTTGCTGGTCTCTCTGTTGGTGATCGTTGGGGCGTGGCTGATGGCCAACTTGAAACCGCCTCAAAACTTGTGAACGCACGCGTGATGTCACAAGTTATCCGTAAATATATCGATGGTGAAATTGAACTCGATGCCGCGGCAAATGAAATCGTTGCCAAGCATAAAGAACTGTAAATCACAACAGCACCGCGGGCAAACCTTGAGCGCGCGGTGCAATTTTACTGACGGTAATTAAAAATGTCTGCAACTGAAAATTTATCAAAAGGCCCACCCAAAGGGTTCGGGGCACTGGCAAAGCGTGAGCAACGCTTAGCTTACATCATGCTGTTGCCGACATTTTTGATTGTCTTGAGCATCGTACTTGGCCCTTTATTAGCCAATTTTTGGATCAGTTTTAAACCTGTCCAACTTGCTGATTTGCGCGCTGCGTCAACCTTGGTCAACGAGCAACTCAGGCCACGCCCGAAAGCGGCAGGTGACGACGTCATCATGCGCTATAGAATTCGCAATTCGTCGCAAAAGGATCCGGTCACCGAAGTTACGCTTAGTGATACCGTTCCAGAAGGGTTGGTTTTGCAGCTTAATGATGAGCGATGCAATCTCAACGGTCGCGCACTCTTTTGCGATTTCGGCACCATTGAAGCAGGCGGTCGTTTTAACCTTGATATCCCCACAACAGTTGAACAAGCTTATCTCGATAATGGCGAAAGACCACGAGACAGCAAGACAGTTTTAACCGGGCAATCTAAAAACATCTTAACGTCTTTTGAATTTACGCTAGAGAACTTTGATAAAGTCTTCTCATCGTCAGAATTCTGGTCTGTTCTAAGAGTTTCATTGTATTACACAATATTTGGAACATTGGGTGCGCTGGTTCTTGGCTTATTTGCTGCGCAAATCTTAAACACAGCCTTTAAAGGCCGCAGCATCTTAAGGGGTCTTTTCTTATTCCCCTATGTTGCACCCGTTATTGCGGTTGCCTTTGCATGGGTGCTTCTTCTTGATGCGGGACCGGGGGGCACATTTAACGCAATGTTGATCCGTATGGGTGCAATCGAAGGTCCGATAAACTTCCTAGGTCAACGTGCAATTCCAGTTTCATTATTAGGGATAGAATTTGACTTCCCCATGGCGCTAACGACAGTTATTACGTTCGAGGCTTGGCGCTATTTTCCCCTGTCATTTTTGTTTATTCTTGCAAGAATGCAGTCGATTTCAACCGACATGTATGAAGCTGCGGAAATTGATGGTGCTACTCCGCTTCAACAATTCTGGTATCTGTCATTGCCGCAACTTTTAGGCATATTATCAGTGCTCTTCTTATTGCGGTTCATTTGGACATTTAACAAGTTTGACGATATTTTCCTTCTCACAGGAGGTGCGGCAGGCACGCGGACACTGACCGTGGATATTTATGAGCAGGCATTCGCCGTTTCTAATTTAGGAGCTGGTGCAGCAGTTGCCGTAGTCGTGTTCTTTGTCCTGCTCGTTTTCGCACTCATCTTTTTTAAATTTTCACCACAGGATGATGGATAATGAAGATCGGAACAATCACAATATCCGCAGCCATCATTGGTGCGATATGGGGCGCAATCTGGATGATCGTCATCGGCATTTTACTTATGCTGGTGTCTGGCATCACCGCATCGCCCCCTGCAGGAACAGCACTTATCACTGGATTGGTGGCAGGCTTAGCATTTATTTTTCTACCCATTGAAAAACGAACCCGAACAACGTTTACTATTTTAGGCGTTGGAATTGCTGTTTTGCTCTTTCTACTGACAGGCGGGCAAGTATTCGGAACAGCTATTTCCCAAGGCGTTTTGTATCAAGTCCTTGCATGGGCGATTTGGTCCGCACTCGTGGTTATATCAATCAAGATGTGTTTGAATGACTACCAAACAGGCTCGGCCAAACGTTATCGGATGGAGCTCTTGCTCATTCGTGTTCTTAAAGGGCTAGCTTTTGTGCTGTTCACAATTGTCGTCATTTTACCGTTTTACGTTATGGTCATGACCAGCCTTAAAAGCCAGCAATCGCTTTTATCAAATCCCTTAGATTTTTCGATCAATCTTGCGCAAGGACCAGAGCTTTTATTCCGTTCCTATGTCGAATTGTTCACGCAATATCATTTCGGAACGTTTTTATGGAATTC
>CAJQOR010000194.1 GCA_905479965.1 uncultured Rhizobiaceae group bacterium
GATTTCAGGCTTTGGTCTTGCTAATCAGCTTGGTATCTCACGCTCCGAAGCTAGTGACTACATCAAGATGTATTTCGAGCGCTTCCCAGGCATCAAAGACTACATGGAAAATACCAAAGCGTTGGCGCGTGAGCAGGGATACGTTGAGACGATTTTTGGCCGGAGAATTAATTACCCAGATATAAAATCTTCCAATCATCAGGTGCGGGCATTTAATGAGCGCGCTGCGATTAACGCGCCAATTCAAGGTTCAGCTGCGGATATTATCAGACGTGCTATGGTGCGAATGGATGATGCACTGGCATTCGCAAACCTGCAGGCCAAAATGCTATTGCAAGTTCATGATGAATTAATCTTTGAAACCGCGCAATCTGAAGCAGATGCAACAATTGAACTGGTAAAAGACATAATGGAAAATGCGGCCATGCCAGCGCTTTCCATGTCTGTTCCTTTGCAGGTCGATGCGCGTGCAGCTGAAAATTGGGATGAAGCACACTAGGGACCTGAACTCCATGTCGAACGAGTTTAGCCAATTTCCAATTTCAGATGTCCTTGGTGAGATCGAAAGTGCACTATCATCAGTTAATAATGTTGTGATCGCTGCGCCTCCGGGCGCAGGTAAGACAACCATTGTCCCCATTCATTTGTTCAAAAGTCATTGGATGAAAGACGGCAAGATTATTTTAATTGAGCCGCGCCGATTGGCAGCTCGAGCAGCAGCCCGCAGGATGGCTCATATGCTTGGCGAAGAACTAGGACAAACCGTTGGCTATCGCATGCGGCTTGATAACCGTATTGGAAAAAACACAAAAATTGAAGTCGTAACTGAAGGCGTGTTCACGCGCATGGTTTTAGATGACCCCGAGCTGAATGGCATTGCTTGCGTGATCTTTGATGAGTTTCATGAGCGCGCTCTTGAAGCTGATTTTGGATTAGCGCTCGCGTTGGATGTGCAGTCGGGTTTTCGCGAAGATTTACGTATTATTGTCATGTCAGCAACGCTGGATATTGAAGAAATATCGCGGATTATACCCGACGCTAAAACAATCGTCAGCGAAGGTCGTTCTTATCCAATTGATATCAGATACGTGCCGCGAAAACCTCAGTCTAGAATTGAGGATGTCGTTGCCGATGCAGTTTTGGGCGTCCTAAAATCTGAAGAAGGTTCAATCCTTTGTTTCCTGCCGGGGATGGGTGAGATTAAGCGTGTGTTTGAGCGACTAGAGGGAAAAGTAGCAGCTGATACAGACATCTATCCGCTATATGGCGCGTTATCGTCAGCGGAGCAGGACAAAGCCATTCAACCAACCCAGCTTGATCGGCGTAAAGTTGTGCTCGCTACCTCCATTGCCGAGACATCCATTACCATAGACGGTGTGCGGATTGTCATTGATGCTGGCTTGCAGCGACAGGCGTTTCATGAGGTTTCAACTGGCATAACGCGTCTTGAAACGCAGCGCGCATCACAAGCAGCAACTACCCAGCGTGCGGGTCGTGCGGGAAGAACAGCACCAGGAATTGCTCTGCGCTTATGGCAAAAAGAGCAACAATCTGCATTGGAGGAGTTCTCCCCGCCGCAGATACTGACAAGTGATTTGTCTGGCTTAATACTCGATTGTTTGGCTTGGGGAATTTCCAACCCAAATGATCTGACATTGATCACGCCGCCACCTGTAAAAACCATAGATGCCGCATTTGATGTTTTGGCAAAAATTGGCGCAATTGATGAAAAAAAACGCCTAACCCAATTGGGGTATTCTATGCGTATGCTCGCGTTGCCGGTGCGGTTATCCGCCATGGTGATGAAAGCCGCTGAAACGCAAAATGCCAGTCTTGCCGCAAAGCTTGCTGTGCTTATTACAGAGCAAGGCTTGGGCGGTCATATGATTGATCTATCCGAGCGGTTAAAACGTTTTGATAGTGAGAAAGGTCAACGGGCTAAAGCTGCGCAGGAACTCGCCAAACGCATTGCACATTCGGCCGAAAAACAAGTTGGTATATCGGTTAAGACCACGCTCGACATTGATGATATTTTGGCGATAGGATTTCCAGATCGGATTGCAAAACGGCGCGGTAAAATTGGACAATATACAATGTCGGGTGGGCGCGGTGCTGTGATTGATGAAACTGAGCGGCTCGCGCGGGAGGATATGCTGGTCATTGCTGATTTGACAGGCAAAGCGCAAGCACCTCGTATTTTATCTGCTGTTCGTTTTGATCCTGCAGGTTTGGATTTACTTCCCAATCATCTCATCAGCGAAATTGAAGAATACCGTTTTGATAAAGAGAGTCTTGGCGTGAAAGGCCGATTGGTTCGCAAATTCGGAGCGATATCATTATTTGAAAAACCATTGCCAAAACCAAAGGGCGAGGCCGCAGTTTCAGCGATAATAACCGCGCTGACACAGCTTGAAGCTGGCTATGCAATGTCGCTTTTGCCATTGTCTAAATCAATGCTGGCATGGCGACATCGTTCGGAGTTTTACCGTCATCACACCAATCAAAATAATCGCCAAAATAATCGCCAAAATGAGCGCCAAGATAATTGGCCGGATATGTCCGATAGGGGGCTTTTGGAAAATATCGATCAATGGTTTGCGCCCTTTCAAACCAATATAAACAGTTTGCATGATATCAAACCACAATCCCTGTCAGATGGTATAAAAAACCTGCTCACTTGGGAGCAGCAAACTCTACTTGATGCGCATGTGCCAACGCATTTTACCTTCTCCGATGGTAAGCGTTTAGAGATCAATTACAAAGATGATGATGCGTTGTTATCTGTTCGGGTCAATCATCTTACGGGCAAAATACCCATCCTTCGATTATGTCGGGCAAAGTATTGCTATTGCTTGAACTGTTATCACCAGCAGGTCGACCCGTGCAGCTTACAAGAGATCTACCTGGATTTTGGCAAGGATCATGGCGCGATGTCCGCGCTGATATGCGCAGTCGTTATCCAAAACATGATTGGCCAGATGACCCCGCAAATGCTAAACCTTTTACAAAACGAGCAAGACCGTGAGTAGATGATGCAGATGAATATTAGCATGTCAGACCCTGAAGAATTTGCCCTTGATGAGCTGGTCAAATCGCGATTGTTGCGTTTACAAACACTCATCCGCTTGCGCTGGCTTGCAGTGGCTGGGCAGACGTTATCTATCTTGCTCGTCGAGTTTTATCTAGAATTTCCTCTGCCGATTTTGTTCTGTTTGGCACTGGTTGCAGTGTCGGCAATGCTCAATCTGTATTTATCGGCAAGACATCCCAACTCAAGAAGATTATCATCTCGTGCTGCCATGTATGTCCTTGGGTTTGATATTTTGCAGCTCGCCAGTCTATTGTTTATGACCGGCGGTTTGGCAAACCCGTTTTCTGTTCTATTTTGCGTACCTGTTATTATCTCAGCTGGAACACTACCAGCAAAAAGAACCATATTACTCGGCGTTGTGACGTTTGTATGCGTCACTTTACTTGGTTTTTTCTCTTTCCCGCTGCCATGGTTTGATGGTGTTGATCTTGATATCCCACCTGTTTTCCTTGTTGGTGTATGGATTGCAATCCTTTCAACAACAGCGTTTGCTGCCTTTTATGCCTACAGGGTATCAGCGGAAGCAAACGATCTGGCAAACGCTCTAACTGCAACGGAACTTGCGCTTCAACGCGAACAGCATTTATCCGCAATTGATGGTTTGGCCGCCGCTGCAGCGCATGAATTGGGAACGCCACTTGCAACAATTTCAGTTGTGGCAAAAGAGATGCAGAATGCTTTGGGCGAAGATGATACGTTTCGCGAGGATGTGCAATTGTTACGCAGTCAAAGCGAAAGATGCCGCGATATTCTCCAACGTTTGACAACTTTGTCTGCTGAAGACGAAGCGCATATGCGCCGTCTTCCGTTGAGTTCTTTAATCGAGGAAGTGGTTGCACCGCATCGTGAATTTGGCATTGATATTAAAGATACAATCGATGCAAAGACAGAAAATGAACCGATTGGACGGCGCAATCCAGGGATTTTATTTGGTCTAGGTAATTTGATGGAAAATGCGGTCGACTTCGCGGATAAATCTGTTGAGCTCCAAGCATTTTACAATGCAGATGTAATCACAATGACGATTTCTGACGATGGACCAGGTTATAGTCAAAGCATCATTCAGCAAATTGGTGAGCCTTATATGAAACAGCGTACTGGGACCGAGCTGGATAAAGCCGGTGGGTTAGGGCTTGGATTATTTATCGCAAAAACGCTTTTAGAGCGATCCGGCGCGACGCTGCAATTTAGCAATAAACCTTACCCCAAATCAGGCGCGATCGTATCCATCAGCTGGCCACGTGCAGCTTTGGATGTCTTCCAACAATAGCATTTTTAATGCTTATCTCGGCTTAGCTGGACTAGGCTTGGGACCGGTTTAGGATTGGGATTGGGATTGGGGTTTTGCACCAATTAAACCGCCAATTTGTTGCTTAGCAATTAGTTGAACAACAATTGCGGAAACTGCCATTCCGCTCACAACGCTTGTCGCAATGCCAAGCCAGACACCGAGCGTATCAAAATCGAGCATGTTTACAAAAATAAACACAAACAACGCAACAGCGATGCCTTGTCGATAAATACCAATCACCAATGTCCAAATTGGCTTTTTAAATGCCTGCAGCAGAGAGTTGATAGCAAATAGTACGAGGTAGATGGGCAGGATAAACCCATCTACGCGAAGATATTGAGCGCCAATGCGCCGAACTTCTTCGCTATCGGTAAAGATCCCGATTAATAACTCTGCAGTAAGCCATAAAACACCCGATGCTAAGAGCATCATGATCACACCGACTTTGCAGCAAAAGAAAAATGATTCACGAACACGATCGAAGTTTTTTGCACCATAATTTTGTGCAGCGATGGGTAGTAATGCGCCCGTTAAGCCAAACGCTGGCAGCAAAAGTAATTGTTCAACACGCAGGGCAATCCCGTAAGCGGCAACCGCATCACCACCAAATCCTTTGAGATAAAACTGCACCACGAAACCTGAGAACATCATCACCACCATAGTAAAACTAGAAGGCAGTGCTTGAGACGTGATGTCTTTAAAGGTTGCAAGATCCGGCATGAAGCCATGAGTGCTTTCATCGTCCATTATATCTGATTTAAAAACGCGATATAAAATGAAGAGCATGACGCCTGTTTGGCTCACCACTGTTGACAGGGCAAGGCCCGTAAAGCCGATACCATCAACAAAGCCCGGGATGCCAAAAATAAACAATGGGTTCAGCGCAAGGTTGGCAAAAAATGCAGCAATCTGTGCGCGTTCCATGGATACTGTGTCACCTTGCGCCTGTAAAATACCGTTTGCGCCAAATGTGAGCAAAAACCCCGGTGATGCCAGAAGCATTACCACAAAATACTCGTTGGCTGCATCGCGATAAGCGCCCGGCTCGGTGATGATTGCTATCAAATCATCTCCAAACAATAAACCAAGTATCGCGCATGCAATAGATGCAAGCAGCCCATAACTTATCCCTTGATAGGCGATATGTTTTGACAATTTATCATCTTTTGCCCCGAGCGCATTTCCAACCAATGCGCCCATCGCAGAACCAAGGCCAATGCCAAGGGCGATAAGCACGAAGAAAACCTGAAAAGCAATCGCAAGGCCAGCTTGAGCGTCAGTTGATAAAAGGCCCGCATAAAACACATCAACAACGTTATATAGGGTCGTAAATACCATGCCGATTGCAGCGGGTATTGCGATCTTTTTAAAATGCTGCGCGATGGAACCTTCGGTAAGATCAAAATTTGCTGACATTGATTATCTTTCGTTTGCAAGGCAGCAAGTAGTGCGCCAAAAATACACCTGGGTCAATCAAAACCGTGAAAGACACGAAACGAACGGCGCCTTTTACGTCTTTGTTTTTGGTGAAGTTTTCTTTTCAGTTTTTGGTGGCAGTTGGGTGACAAAACTTAGCGCTAAAGAAACTAACCCTTTAAGTTGCTGGTCATCACACACCTCGTCATCAATTTCGACCAATCCACCCATTTTTCCGACCGGTAAATGAAAGTGGATCGGCTAAATAGCGTTCGCAAGCTTCTTGTTCGTTGTCTTTGCCGACCCGAAACATAAACGTGCGTGCGCCTGTATTTTTATTGCGTGAAGCGCCACCCATCATATGGCCTTGATACAAAAAACAAACGCCACCCATCATATTCTTTTCACTAACGCCATCCATAAAACCCAGCTGATCGCGAAACCTATCTGTGAGTTCTTCATCATATGCCATAGTCACTTTTCCTAATGAATGTTGGTGACTTGCTCATTGGCAAGTGCGATGAGCTGTTGCGTATCAGCTATGGTTTTATCTGCATCCTTTCGATAGGAGCGAATAAAGTCCTCAGGCACTTCAGTTTGCTGATCATGGCGTTCTGCCCAATCTATAATGGATAGAAATATTGGTATGAGTTCCAATGATTTTTGCGTTGGGAGATAATAGATCCTAGAGCGCTTTTTGGCATCCTGATGTCGGGTTAAAATTCCAGAAACTTCAAATTTAGATAAGCGATCCGCCAAAATATTTGTCGAGATACCTTCACCCGCGTCTAAAAAATCGCCGTAATACCGCCTGCCTTTAAATAGCACATCTCTTAGGATTATAAAGTTCCACCTGTCTGCAAAGACGGATGCTGCATAGCGGATGGGGCAACCATTCCAGTTCATTGGTTCTTTCTTGCTCATAAAGTCACATTAACGGAATTGAATATTACTTGCAAATAACAAGTGCAATGAGCTAAAAGTGATTCACTTTTAAAATGCAAGTGAAATAAGAGAGAAATTTATGATAACAAAACGCGCAACCATTCTTTTTATCAGTTATATTATTGTCACCTTCATACTTGCCTATATTTGGCATTTGGAACTCTTTGGTGATCGCTATGTAGAGATGGGAGCCGCAGCACTGCGACCAGATCCCATTTTCCAATTTGGCTTGCTGGCGATCATGGCCCATGCTGGTATTTTTGTTTACTTCTTTGAGAAATTTTATCATGCGTCATCAAATTTAATGGCGGCTTTAAAAATCGCACTCGGATTAGGTGCGGTTATCACCGCTTATGCTGCATTTACCGTTGTTGCCAAATTTCAAATTGAGCCAGTAAGCCAATATGTGGTTCTGGAATTGGCTTTTGGGTTACTTCATTATACTGTCATAGCTCTTCTGTACTATTGGCTGTATAATCGTTTGCTAGCCCGGTAAAAAAGCGCCAAAACGCATCTTACTTGCAATTGGATGCAAATCGCTGTAGATAGAGGACAAATCTTGATCTTTTGAACAAGAGTGGGCCCCACCGGACCCGCTCTTTTTTGTTATCTAAGACTGAATTAAAACAAAGATATGAGCACTTATGAGCGATAATATTGCGACATCACCAGAACCGCGATTGATCCTTGAAACAGGAATAGAAGCGCAAGTTGCGGCTATCATTGAGCCTGTTATCCATTCAATGGGATATCAGCTCGTGCGTATCCGTACAAACGGTGAAAACGGATTTACATTGCAAGTTATGGCTGAGCGTTTTGATGGCACAATGACCGTTGAAGATTGCGAAGCGATTTCGCGCGCAATATCGCCTGTTTTAGAAGTTGAAGATCCAATTGATCGCGCCTATCATCTTGAGTTATCATCACCTGGTATTGATCGTCCGATGGTCCGCAAGGGTGATTTTAGACGTTGGCAAGGCCATTTGGTTAAATGCGAGACGACGGTGCTTATCGAGAATCGCAAGCGTTTCCGCGGTTGGATTGAAGATGTGACGGACGAAGCGTTTATTATTGATCGTGATGATCCCGCAGCAGATGAAGTCAAAGAAGTGACAATTCCGTTTTCTGCTTTAGCAGAAGGGAAATTGATTTTAACAGATGAGTTGATTGATGCAGCGCTGAAGGCTGATAAACAAGCCAAAAAAGAACAAGCAGCAGCAAATCAAAACAATTCTGCGGACAATGCAGACGAAGAATAATACCAAACCAAAGCAATTGAGATAAAGGGTTTGAAATACCCACATCACATGGAGACAGGAAATGGCAGTCAGTGCAAATAGGCTAGAGCTTTTACAAATCGCAGATGCGGTTGCTCGTGAAAAAGCTATTGACCGTGAGATCGTCATCGAAGCAATGGCCGAAGCGATCCAAAAAGCAGCGCGCTCTCGCTATGGTACAGAATCCAACATTCAAGTTGATATCGATGCCAAAACCGGTGAGATCAAACTCATGCGTGTTTTGGAAGTTGTGGAAGTTGTTGAAGACTACTCAACTGAAATTGCTTTGATGATCGCACAGGATCGTGATCCAAATGCTCAAGTTGGTGATCAGGTACATGACCCTCTTCCGCCAATGGATTTTGGTCGTATTGCAGCGCAATCTGCAAAACAAGTGATTGTACAGAAGGTGCGCGAAGCAGAGCGTGATCGTCAGTATGAAGAATATAAAGACCGTATTGGTGAGATTGTAAACGGTACTGTGAAACGTGTTGAATACGGCAATGTGATTATCGACATGGGACGTGGTGAAGGCATCATTCGTCGTGACGAGATGATCCCACGCGAAAATGTTCGTTATGGTGATCGTGTTCGTGCATATGTTCATGATGTGCGCCGCGAACAACGTGGACCACAAATATTCTTATCTCGCACACATCCGCAATTCATGGTGAAACTCTTCACGATGGAAGTGCCGGAAATCTATGATGGTATCATTGAAATTCGCTCTGTTGCTCGTGATCCAGGTTCACGCGCGAAGATCGCTGTGATATCAAATGATAATTCAATTGATCCAGTTGGTGCGTGTGTGGGTATGCGCGGTTCTCGTGTACAGGCCGTTGTTGGCGAATTGCAGGGCGAGAAAATTGACATTATCCCGTGGTCTCAATCGCCAGCGACATTTATCGTCAATGCGTTGCAGCCAGCTGAAGTTGCCAAGGTTGTTTTGGATGAAGATGCTGAGCGTATCGAAGTTGTTGTTCCTGATGATCAGCTTTCACTTGCAATTGGCCGTCGTGGACAAAACGTACGTCTTGCTTCTCAGCTAACGGGTTGGGATATCGACATCATGACAGAAGAGGAAGAATCTTCTCGTCGTCAGAAAGAATTTAACGAGCGCACTGAACTCTTCATGAAAGCGCTTGATGTTGATGAAATGGTTGGTCAGGTTCTGGCGTCTGAAGGCTTTAGCCAAGTTGAAGAAGTTGGATATGTTGAGCTTGATGAAATCACTTCAATTGAAGGTTTTGATGAAGAAACAGCTCAAGAATTGCAAACACGTGCGCGTGAATATCTTGACCGTATTGAAAATGAGCTGAACACCAAGCGTAATGAGTTGGGCGTATCTGATGAGCTCTTAACCATTAATGGTTTAACCACAGCGATGTTGGTGGCTCTTGGTGAAGATGGCATTAAAACCATGGAAGACTTTGCCGGTTGTGCAGCTGATGATCTAATCGGTTGGACAGAACGTCAAGATGGCGAAACAAAACGCTTTGAAGGCCTGTTCTCGGCCAAAGAAGTGTCTCGCGAAGAAGCAGAGGCGATGGTGATGGCAGCGCGTTTGGCTGCTGGATGGATCACACAAGAAGAGCTTGATGCGATGAATGTTGTTGAAGAAGAAGCTGAAGAGGAAACTTCTGAACAAGATGTGACCGTTGAATCAGTTTTCGATTCTAAGAGCTAAGGTGATGCGCTGGAATGAAACAGTCGAACGAACGGATGTGTATTGTTACACGAGATAAGCTGGCAGCCGATCAGCTTATCCGTTTCGTTGTCGCGCCTGATGGTGTGCTCATTCCAGATCTTAAGCAGAAACTTCCCGGCAGGGGTTGTTGGGTCACAGCTCAAGCCTCATATATAGACCAGGCGCAGAAGAATGGTCTATTTGCGCGCTCATTAAAAACAAAAATTGAAATATCTGGAGATTTGTCCCAGTTGGTCAACGAGTTGATGTCAAAATCAACCCTTGGTATGATCAATATGGCACGAAAGGCCGGGCAGTTCATTACTGGAAGCTCGAAAGTTGACCATGCTGTGCGCAATGGAGAAGCTTTGGGATGTTTTCATTCAACCGATGCAGCGCATGACGGTGTTCGCAAAATAAACCAGGCGCGTACATTTTTTTCAAAAATGGTTGAAGTGGAGATCATACCTTCATTCCGGCTGTTTTCGAGTGATGAGATGGCTCAAGCCTTCGGTGATGGTAATTATATTCATGGTGCGGCATTGGCAGGCAAGGCGGGCGAAAATGCCCTCAAGCGAGCCAGAGCTCTTGCCACCTATAGAGGTCTGGATATAGATAACGGCCAAGTTGATGGAGATGAACTTGGCGCATTTGATGAAAAATAACGGCGTCTGTCGGGTTTTTGGTGCAATTACTCGCGATGTGGTGTAACGGAAGTCTAAAAGCTGGATGCAGCTCGAGGCAATTGCCTCAAAAGGAACGGAAAATAGATGAACGATAGTAAAGACGATAACAACAATGATGCTAGTGGCAAGAAAACCCTCACTTTAAAAGGTGCAGGAGTTGGATCAGGCACAGTGCGTCAAGATATGGGCCGTGGACGTTCCAAATCAGTGGTTGTTGAAACACGTAAGCGCCGTATCTCTCGTCCTGATGAAGATAAAGCGGCACCAGCGGTCACGCTAAAGCCTCGCAAAGAAGTGCCAACCCCTGCGCCTGTAAAAGCACCTGTTGTAGAAAAACAGCCTGCGCCACGCAAGCCAGTTCAGGAAACGATGAACCGTTTGTCTGCTGGTGAGATGGAAGCACGCCGCAAAGCACTTGAAGGTTCTCGAGTTCGCGAAGTTGAAGATCGTAAACGTGCTGAAGAAGATGCCGTGCGACGTGCTGAGCAAGAGAAAATTCGTGCTCAAGAAGCTGAAGAACTTGCGCGTAAGCAAGCTGAAGAAGATGTGCGGATCCAAAAAGAAGCCGAAGAGAAAAAGCGTACTGAAGAATTGGCGCGTAAAAAGTCTTCTGGCAAACCGGAAGCAGAAGCAGCTCCTGTGCGTAGAAACACAAGCCAAGCAGACGCGGCTCCTGCAAAAGCAGCACCTCGCGGCGGTAAGCCAACACGCCCGGAAGCTCCAAAGCCTAACCGCAATACCCGTGGTCAAGATGACCGTCGTCGCGGTAAATTAACGCTTTCAACAGCGCTTAATGATAGTTCTGGCCGTTCTCGTTCACTTGCTGCGACACGTCGTCGTCAAGAAAAAATTCGCCGTGCTCAGATGGAGCCTGAAATTCGCGAAAAGGTAGCTCGCGAAGTAACTTTGCCAGAAACAATCACCATCCAAGAACTATCCCAGCGTATGGCTGAGCGTTCAGTGGACGTTATCAAATACCTCATGAAAGAGGGACAGATGATGAAGCCGGGTGATGTGATTGATGCTGATATGGCGGAATTGATCGCAGGTGAATTTGGCCACACTGTTAAACGTGTATCAGAATCAGATGTAGAAGACCGTATCTTTGATATCGAAGATGGTGATGGTGAATTACTTCCACGTTCACCAGTTGTTACGATCATGGGTCACGTCGATCATGGTAAGACATCGCTACTTGATGCATTGCGCAATGCTAATGTAGTCTCTGGTGAAGCCGGTGGCATCACCCAGCATATTGGTGCGTATCAGGTTGAGCAGGGTGGTCAGAAGATTACCTTTATCGATACACCTGGTCACGCTGCCTTTACGGCAATGCGTGCG
>CAJQOR010000195.1 GCA_905479965.1 uncultured Rhizobiaceae group bacterium
CCCTGGGGTGTGAGAAGAGCACACGGAACGACAGTGTTTTCTGTAATTTTTTCAATGTTTGCAGTTACCAAGCCTTGCAACAGAGTGCTGGCGTCAGCGCCTTTAACAGCTAAAACACGTCTATCTTCAAGGTTTTCAATTGGCACAGGAGAGCTCCATCTACAGTTTCAAACCATAAGTAATTATACGAACACATTCGCACAAGGGGACATCAATCTGTTTTGAAGATATTTATGGCTGCTATTGAAGCGTGCGTTCTGGCGAAAATTCACCCAAAATAATGCGGTCACGAAGATCGTTTAGCATAGTTTCTGTCGCATCTTCACCATGGATACGAATTGATTCTTGAATGGCCATGGCCATGTTTGCTTCAATCAGTATTTCAGGCTCTATGCCTTCTGCCACACAAGAAGCCCAGACATCGTTTTGATGCTCAAGAGCTGCTTGCATTTTTTCCTGGACAATCAAGTCTTCGAGTTCGTCCAATTGGTGTTCTGTTAGATCAGTCATAACGAAACGTTACTACCAATAATAATAAAGTACCAGTTCAAATTGGTACAATTGGAAAAAACTTGTGTGATGAAGTTAAAATTTTATTAAACATTTTTGGGAAAACGCAAGATATTAACAATCTTGATAATTTAATTGGAATATCGCGACAATAACTCTTCGATCAGGGCCTTGCCCTCTGTGCGATAATTTGTTTCCACCAGTTTGGCTGCGTCCGTGCAAGCGGTATAAACGGATGCAAATGCGCGATAACCTTTGTTATATTTTGAGATGAGCAGTTTTCGCCGCAAAGGCTCATTTAAGGTTTCTGCTTCTATAAATTCTTGCATCTTAATGCGGAATTGATCGTTTTTTGCTGTCCCACACAAATTCGTAATATAGTGGAGAGATCCAACAAGCTCAGCAACGCGATGCAGCCTGCTTTCATAAGGTGGAGTTGAACTTTGCGCAGGTGAAGTACTCGCATCTTGCGCAAGGGAAATCGGCGCAAATAGGGTCAAAACCGTCAAGGTTAGAACAATACATCTGAAAGAAGATATCGACATGGCAATAGCCTATATCTTAATTTCAAATGTGTTGAAATACCAATTGGATGGATTTTACTGTTCTATTGGCACTTCAGGCATAAATGCATGTGTGACAAAGGCAAATGTGAGATCATAGGCAATGTCTTCATCGCCACGTTTGGCGATAACATTGCCGATTTGCCGACCTTCAGCAATTTGTCGAGAATCAAGTGCTGATCGCGTGCCATTCGTCCAAGTTAACGTGATACCTTCGCGCTCGATGCTCTTTTCATCGCGCAATTTTTGCAGGGATATGACAAATGGTTTGTCACCATCTTTAACCGCAACAACATAAGCTAGGGGTGGGATACCTTCTGGGAATTTGCCATTGAACAAAAACGGGCGATTTGCGGTATCATATCTCACATAAGGGTTTGAGCCATATTGGCGAAGAAAGGTGTCGTTGGGAACAAGAACGTCAGCAACTGGATGACGCTTTGCAAATCGTGACCATGATTCGGTTCTTGAGGGGATGATCGTTAGCTTCTCACCCAGCAAGTCTCCAACAATTGCTTCGCCGGTGAATTGCTGCCACCAGCTTTCAGTTACGCGATCATACATAATCATATCAGAATAACGCAGCTTTCCGCTCACGCCAAATTCTGTCACGCCCTCGCGGATCCTGCGATCAAAAACAACGGCGGCATTACACAACGGGCAATAGGTCACGGCAACAGGGGTGCCGCCTATCGTGTCATTGACAATTTCATGCCATGTTAAAATACGGATTGGATAGGCTTTTGTTTCGCCGTTGATTGTCACGCTGATAACAGGTTCGTGCTCTTCTAAACCTTTGATGTCGGCCACTGTCCAAAATTGAGGATCATCAATGGATGGAATGCCATCTTTTGGCGGACCGCCCGACAATATGTCAACGAAATCAACCGAGCTTTTTGAAAAATCTGTTCGCGGCCATTCAAATTTCCAGAAATTTGGGTCCGCTGCTGCATGCGTGATGCCCATCATAAATGTCATAAACAGCGTGATGACCGTGCGTTTCATACCAAAATCTCCTTTTGGCAGAACTATGACGGAATAATCTGTCGACACCTAAACAACTTACTTCACATTATCTTGAACACAATTCCAAAAATCGCATGAATTTCCTAATTTGAGCCAAATTCGAGCTTTGTGAGGCATTCGGCGACATTTTTGGTCAGCGGTAACGCATGTGCTTCATCATAGGTGTACCAACCTAAAGCGGCTGCGTCATCACCGGCCACTGCGCCATTTGTGTCTAAAACATCCACCAAAAAAACATGTAATTTAAAGCGCGGTACTTTTGACCCAAGATCATATTCTGCAAATTGACGCGGGTTGTGCCCTTTAAGGTTCGTTTCTTCTTCGAGCTCGCGGATTGCTGCATCATCTAAACGTTCGCCGGGCTCCACATGACCTCCGGGGAATGAATACATACCTTTTGATGGTTCTTTGCCGCGTTTAATAAGCAGATATTTATCTCCAGAAACGACAATTGCAGAAGCGCCAAGTTTATATTCGTAGTTTTCGTTTTGCATAATTTGACTTGTTTTCATCTTTAAACTTGACCCGACATTTAAACCTCTGACAATGTTGAGTTATGTGTGGTCGTTTTTCACTTACTGCCAGTCCTGACGAGATCGCGGAATTTTTTGCTCTTCTGGAGATAGATCAATTTCCCGAGCGTTACAATATCGCGCCGACACAACCGGTTATGATTATTGTTGAGGGTGCTTCTGTACAAAAAGGTTCTAACCTTCCGAATAGAAAAGCCATGTTAGTGCGTTGGGGGTTCACCCCAACTTGGGTAAAAGATCCAAAAGACTTCCCGCTTTTAACCAATGCACGGAGTGAAACGGCGATTGGAAAAGCTTCCTTTAAAGCCGCCATGCGCCACAGGCGTGTATTGATACCTGCTTCAGGGTTTTACGAATGGAAACGACCACCGAAAGGATCGAAAGAGAAATCACAAGCCTATTGGGTGCGCCCCAAACATGGCAAGATCGTTGCGTTTGCCGGCTTGATGGAAACATGGTCATCTGCTGATGGGTCGGAAGTGGATACCGCCGCGATTTTAACAACAGCTGCAAATAATACGTTATCACCTGTGCATCACCGCATGCCAGTTGTCATTCATCCAGAAGATTTTACGCAATGGCTGGATTGCAAAACTCAAGAACCACGCCATGTTGAGCATTTGATGAAACCAGCAGATGAGGATTATTTTGAAACCATTGCCGTGTCTGATGCGGTCAATAAAGTTGCCAATACCGGGCCTGATATTCAAAAGGCTTTAACCGATGAACAACTTGCATTTGCGCAAACATCGACAGAAAAACCAAAGAAAAAGGCTGCAAAGAAATCATCTAATTCGGGGCAGATGGATCTGTTTTGATTAAAGCTAAAAGAAAGCAATATGTTCTTGACCAGATGTGTTTTGCGCGGCATAAGAGATTATGTGGGTGGCACCCTCAGCAAATACAGTTTCTGAGCAACTTGGCCAAAGATGGCCTGAGCATCCTATGGCATGTGGCTGAATTTCTTGGGCAAGTACCGAAAACCGAAGTTGAAAACCTGGTCAGCTTGCTGGGCAAGCCGGATGGTGGCCTCAGGCCTAT
>CAJQOR010000196.1 GCA_905479965.1 uncultured Rhizobiaceae group bacterium
TCAAAATCATCTTATGAGCATCCTCAGCCACATGCCTGCTTTATTCAATCTGTTGAAGATGATTTAGTGAACGAAGGCGGTATCATGGACCTTTGGGTGCGTGAAGCACGTTTGTTCAAATATGGTTCTGGCACGGGTTCAAACTTCTCACATCTTCGTGGCGAAGGCGAAAGCCTATCAGGTGGCGGTAAATCATCTGGCTTGATGAGCTTCTTGCGCATTGGTGACCGCGCAGCTGGTGCTATTAAATCTGGTGGTACAACACGGCGTGCCGCAAAGATGGTTGTTGTTGACATCGATCACCCAGATATCGAGCAATATATCTCTTGGAAAGTGAACGAAGAGCAAAAAGTAGCCGCTTTGGTCACGGGTTCTAAAATCGTATCGCAACATCTTGGTTTGATCATGAAAGCTTGCATTAATTGCGAAGCTGACAATGATGCATGTTTTGATCCAAAACAGAACCCTGCCCTTAAGCGCGAAATCAAAGCAGCTAAAAAGAATCAGGTTCCAGAGAACTACGTCAAACGCGTTATCCAGTTTGCTCAACAAGGTTACACAGATATTGAGTTTAAAACCTATGACACAGATTGGGATTCAGAAGCCTATCTAACTGTTGCCGGCCAAAACTCAAATAACTCAGTCTCTATCAAAGATGATTTCTTGCGCGCAGTTGAAGGCGATGGCAATTGGGATCTTATCGGTCGTCGCGACGGCAAAGTGACCAAAACACTTAAAGCACGTGAGCTTTGGGAATCAATCGGTTATGCTGCTTGGGCATCTGCGGATCCAGGCCTTCACTTTAACACCACAATGAATGACTGGCACACATGCCCATCAGATGGTCCAATCCGTGCATCCAACCCATGTTCTGAATACATGTTCTTAGATGACACAGCGTGTAACTTGGCATCTCTTAACTTGTTGCGCTTTAAAAACGCTGAAACTGGCAATCTTGCGATTGGTGACTTTGAGCACGCTACGCGTCTTTGGACTATGGTGCTTGAAATCTCAGTGATGATGGCTCAATTCCCATCACGCCAGATTGCAGAACTCTCTTACAAATACCGCACTCTTGGTTTGGGCTTTGCCAATATTGGTGGCTTGCTCATGACAAGTGGTATTCCGTATGATTCAGATGAAGGCCGCGCTATTTGCGGTGCAATCACGTCAATTATGACTGGTGTATCTTATGCAACATCAGCTGAAATGGCGGGAGAGCTTGGCCCATTCCCAGGCTACCAGCCAAATTCTGACAACATGTTGCGTGTTATCCGCAACCACCGTCTTGCAGCTCATGGCCATGCAGAAGGCTACACAGGTCTATCTGTGAACCCAGTTCCACTGGTTCATGAAGATTGCAAAGACCAAGACTTGATCAAACATGCAACAGCTGCTTGGGATCTTGCGCTCGAACTTGGTGAAAAACATGGCTATCGCAATGCGCAAGCCACAGTAATTGCTCCAACAGGCACAATTGGCCTTGTGATGGATTGTGATACAACAGGTATTGAGCCAGACTTTGCGCTTGTGAAATTCAAAAAGCTTGCTGGTGGTGGTTACTTCAAAATCATCAACCGCGCAGTGCCAGAATCCCTTCGTACAATGGGCTATCCTGAAAGCCAAATCGCTGAGATCGAAGCATATGCTGTTGGTCATGGAAATCTAAACCAAGCACCTGGCATCAATCCTGGTTCTTTAAGATCAAAAGGTTTCAGTGACGAGCAAGTTGCAACAATCAATGCAGGTCTTGAAAGCGCATTTGATATCAAATTCGTCTTCAACAAGTGGACACTTGGCGAAGAGTTCTGCAAAGGCACGCTTGGCCTTTCCGATGAACAGCTTAACGACATGTCATTTGATATGTTGGCAGCTATCGGCTTTGATAAGAAAGACATTGAAGCTGCAAACATCCACATCTGTGGTGCGATGACACTTGAAGGTGCGCCATTCCTAAAAGACGAACACCTACCCGTCTTTGATTGTGCAAACCCATGCGGTAAGATCGGCAAACGTTATTTGTCAGTGGATAGCCACATTCGCATGATGGCAGCCGCTCAACCGTTTATCTCAGGTGCGATTTCTAAAACCATCAACATGCCCAATGAAGCAAGCGTTGATGATTGTAAGTCAGCTTACATGCTGTCTTGGAAACTAGCACTTAAAGCCAATGCGCTATATCGCGATGGTTCAAAACTATCTCAACCGCTCAATGCATCATTGATCGCCGATGAGGAAGATGATGAAGCAATCGAAGCATTGGTAGAAGCACCAGCAGCTGCACAAGCAGTGAAGGTTACCGAGAAAATCGTTGAGCGCATTGTTGAGCGCGTGGTTCGTGAGCAGGAAAAACTTCCTGGTCGCCGCAAAGGCTACACGCAAAAAGCAAAAGTGGGCGGACACACAGTGTTCCTGCGCACCGGCGAATATGACGATGGTCGCTTGGGTGAGATCTTCCTTGATATGAACAAAGAAGGTTCAACACTTCGCGCATTGATCAACAACTTTGCCATCTCAGTCTCCCTTGGCCTTCAATATTGCGTGCCATTGGAAGAATATGTGGATGCATTTGTGTTCACCAAATTCGAGCCTGCAGGCATGGTTCAAGGCAATGATGCGATTAAAAACGCAACATCTATCCTAGACTACGTCTTCCGCGAATTGGCAGTCTCATATCTTGATCGTCATGATCTGGCACATGTTGACCAATCTGAATTCTCCTCTACCCCAATGGGTAAAGGCATTCAGGAAGGTACAACAGAGGCTGTTTCTAAAGGTCTCACACGCGGTCATAAGCTTTCGATCATCAACCAAGAGCCACAAGGTTCTGCGGGGAATGGTCCAACAGCAAGCTCAAATGTAACAGCTATTGCAT
>CAJQOR010000197.1 GCA_905479965.1 uncultured Rhizobiaceae group bacterium
AATGCGATTGTTGTGAACTCTGCAATTGGTGGTTCAACCAATGCACCTATTCACCTCAACGCAATTGCTCGCCATCTTGGTGTGTCGCTTGATAATCAGGATTGGCAAAATATAGGCCACAAGATCCCAATGCTGGTGAACTTGCAGCCAGTTGGTGAATATTTGGGTGAAGATTATCATCGTGCTGGCGGTGTGCCTGCCGTGATTGGTGAATTGATTGCAAATGATCTATTGCCGCACCCGGACGCTGTGACAGCTAATGGTCAGACCATGGCAGAGAATTGCTCGGATGTGAAAATTGAGAATGATGAGGTTATCAAACCAATTTCAAGTCCGATGAAGCCAGATGCAGGATTTATAAATCTCAAGGGTAATCTGTTTGATTCCGCTATTATGAAAACAAGTGCAATTTCACCAGATTTCCGTGCGCGTTATTTGTCAAACGCGGATAGCCCAAATGCGTTTGAAGGCCGGGCTGTTGTGTTTGATGGACCTGAAGATTTCCACCACCGGATTGACAATCCCGATTTGAACATCGATGAGCACTGCATTTTGATTATGCGCGGTGCTGGTCCTGTGGGATATCCCGGCGGTGCCGAAGTCGTCAACATGCGACCACCAAGTTACCTGCTTAAAAAGGGTATTGAAGCGCTTCCTTGCGTTGGCGATGGTCGTCAATCAGGAACATCTGGTTCGCCATCTATCTTAAATGCATCCCCAGAAGCTGCCACAGGTGGTGGTCTAGCGCTTGTTAAATCAGGTGATACTGTCCGCATTGATCTCAATGCGTGTTCTGCAGACATTGTTATAAGTGATGACGAACTGGCGGCTCGAAAAGCTGAATTTGAGGCGAGTGGTGGTTATGATCACCCAGCGCACCAGTCGCCATGGCAGGAGTATTTCCGTGGGCTTGTTGAGCCATTTTCGGAAGGTATGGTTCTTCGTGGGGCAACCAAATATCAGTCTATCGCGAAAAAAGGCATGCCGAGGGATAATCATTAAATTGGATTATCAACTGGTAGACTTTTGAGATTAAATTATTGGGCCAGAGACTTTGGCCAAACATGTGAGGAAAAAAAATGAAACTTGTTCGTTATGGTGCCGAAGGGCAAGAAAAACCCGGTTTGATTGATGCTGATGGTAATCTGCGTGATTTGTCCGCTGTTGTCGGCGATATTGACGGTTCTGCATTGTCAAAACAATCTCTTGCAAAATTGTCTGCGCTTGATGTGAGCGGTTTGCCGCAAGTTGACGGTGAGCAGCGCTATGGCGCATGTGTGGGTTCAATTGGTAAATTCATGTGTATTGGTTTGAACTATACAGATCACGCCGCTGAATCAAATCTCCCCATCCCAGATCATCCAATCCTCTTATGAAAGCAACTTCTGCAGTGATTGGTGCGAACGATACAGTGTTCTTGCCGCGTGGATCTGAGACTTCAGATTGGGAAGTAGAACTCGGTGTGGTGATTGGCGAGAAATGTAAATATGTGTCTGAAGAAGATGCGTTGGATTATGTGGCAGGTTATTGTGTTGCAAACGATGTGTCCGAGCGTACATTCCAAACCAAGCTTACAGGTCAATGGACGAAGGGTAAATCTTGCGACACATTTGGTCCCATTGGCCCTTGGTTGGTAACAGCAGATGAAGTGGGTGATCCTCAGGGATTGGATATGTGGCTTGATGTTAATGGCAAGCGCATGCAAACGGGTTCAACGTCTACAATGATTTTTACCGTTGCAAAAATTATTTCACATTTGTCGCAGATGATGACGCTGCATCCAGGTGATGTCATTTCAACAGGGACGCCTCCGGGTGTTGGCATGGGCATGAAACCGCCCGTCTATCTTAAAAAGGGTGACGTGATGTCGCTGTCAATTTCTAAACTCGGTGCGCAAACACAAAACGTCGACCAAGACGCATAAGAGCGTTTTAAGACTTTAAATTGGCCGCCACTCATAAAGGGTTTGGCGGCTTTTTTATCTGATTATCTTGGCGTTGAACAAAAATTCCTGCGTGCTAAGATGCAACAATCGATAAAAGCAGATAGGTGGGGATTATGGATCACGAGATGGCGAAGATCAAAGTCTGGGATGTTTACATTCGAGTTTTCCATTGGTTGCTTTTAATATGCATTTTGGTCTCGTTTATATCCTTCCGATTAGACGAAATGGATATCCATTTTATTTCTGGGCATTGTGTGCTTGCATTGATCATCTTTCGTGTCATTTGGGGTGTTATTGGTTCAAGAACGGCGCTGTTTCGTAGCTTTATCAAGGGGCCAGGTACCGTTCTCAATTATCTTCAAAATCCAAGTTCAGAAAAATTTAAAGGTATGATTGGACATAGCCCAATTGCGGCGTTATCCGTCATTGCGATGCTGGTGGTGATTTCAGTTCAAGTGGGAACGGGGTTAATCTCAGATGATGAGATTTTGTTGCAGGGCCCACTTGCGCAATATGTCTCGGGTGAAATGAGTTATCAAGCAACGACATATCACGGGATCAATGCAAAACTGATTATTGGGTTGATCGTTTTGCATTTAGCGGCAATTGCCTTTTACAGATTTATCAAAAAGGACGATATCGTAAAACCAATGGTAACGGGGCAAAAACAAGTATCTAAAGATGTTGCTCAAAATGTTCATCCGTTGGTTAAGACGAGACATCTAAGTGCAGCTATGGCAATCCTTGTTTCCGTTGCCATAGCCTATTTTGTGTTTAATGCTTGAACCTATCTCGCGCGATAACCCGCAGATCTATGACAAAACCCGCATTCTTTAAGGGCAACACCAAGTTGATCTTCGGAAGTTAATGTGCCGCCTGCAGCTGCGAGTTGGATCTCTTTTGCGCCGCTTTCCATGTCAACTAGAGCTTGTTCAAAACGGTCCCAATCTGTCCAAACCTTTTCTGTGGCTGTGGTTTTAACAGTTGATTTTCCATGCGTGTTGGTTGCGAACGCTTCAATGGTCACTGTTGATGCAGATGCCGCTAGAAATGCATCAAAAGCTGTAAAATGTCTTGTGTTGATGCCCCAGATTTTACAGCTTTTGAAAGTGCACCAACTGTGTTTTTGATCGTATCCATAACGACCTGGCGTTCTTTGACAACTGTATCTGGATCATCCATTGCAGTGGCCTGTTGACCAACAACCATCAGCATTGAGATGGCAGCAACTGCTGTTGCTGTTCTTATCTTGCTAAAAAACTTCATTTATAACCCTTCCGTTTGATTATATTGTCTTTCTGCAAATCCCCGAAATTCGCAAAAAACTTAATTCCCCACCGAAACTCTACACAACCATTCCACATAATCAACGTTTCCAGCGAAAGATTTAAATCAATTAAACTTGATAAAAGGGGTGTACTTTAATTAGAAGTGTTCTAAACTGGTAAGTAAGAAATTAAATATAGGGATAAGCAATGCGATTAACGCGTCAAACTAATTATGCCGTCAGAATGCTGATGTATTGTGCTGCTGATCCTGAAAATCTAAGCCGTATTCCAGATATTGCGAAATCTTATTCAGTGTCGGAACTGTTCCTGTTTAAAATTTTGCAGCCCTTGGCAAAAGCTGGAATTATGGAAACAGTACGTGGCCGAAATGGCGGTGTCCGTCTCGGGCGAGCTGCGGATCAAATCACATTACTTGATGTTGTTAAGACGACAGAAGAAAATTTTGCGATGGCTGAATGTTTTGAAAATGATGCTTCGGAATGTCCGCTTGTTAATAGTTGTGGCTTAAATTCTGCTTTGCGCCGCGCTTTAAATGCGTTTTTTGACGTTTTGTCGGAATATACAATTGATGATTTGGTCAAAGCACGTCCGGATATCAATGCGTTGTTAGGTCTTGATGAGTTGTTGCCAGCTTCAGCCACAACCACTTCGTAATCTCTATTCGTTAGTAACCTTTTCATATTATTATAGCATTGTGTCGTCTGAATATTGTTTGCATGACGCAATGAAACCTGCCCTATAGGTTTGCCCGATTATGAAGAGGGATATGAGATGAAAACCGATCTTAGATTTAAACACCTTATTGCCAATACGATTATTATTGGTCTTGTGTTTAATTCCTCCATCTTGGATACCAAGGCTAAAGAGCTTATTGGTGATCCGAAATTTCTATCCCAAGGGGTGAATGAAGCATGGTGGAGCACACCAAATGTGGAGATCATCTATCGCGATAATAAGCTATGCACCAAGCTTTTAGAACAGACATCTGAGCCATGGGATGCAATTATTGGTCTTAACGATATCAATCTTAAATCCGATGTTGAATATCGTTTTGCAATGGAAGCCGTTGGAAACGGTGTGCACACCATTCGTGCAATTGTGCAAGAAGGTAAAGAACCTTGGACGCCATTAAGTGAGCTGGTGGAACAAACAGGTGCTCAGGCGACACAGTATTCATCGGTTTTTTCGGTTGGTCAAAATGTTGAAGCAGCGCAGGTAGTTTTTCAGTTTGGTGGTGCGCCCGTTGGTGATGTGTTTTGTTTATCAAAAGTTTCCCTAAGTGATGGACTAGTTGAGCGTGGAAACACAGGTGCAAATGATGTTGCGTTATATGTCAACCAGCTTGGTTTTCTGCCAAACGGACCCAAATATGCAACCCTTGTGCACCCTTCGTTAGAACCGGTACGA
>CAJQOR010000198.1 GCA_905479965.1 uncultured Rhizobiaceae group bacterium
CTATGTGTGTTTTTGGCGCATCTGCTTTAAGGAACGGTTTGAGGGGTTTATGTCAGACCTTCACTTAAAGTTGATCTGCAAATTAATTACTTAACTATGTGGTATTTTTGTGCACAATGGCCGCAATTCGTGACGGGACTCGATAAGACGTTATGTGTGTCAACACGAATAAAAGATTACAGCTGGCGATCTTATTCTGTGCCGGTCACTGTAAAAACAGGTAAAAGACGTTGAACCAAAAAGAAGCCGTTATTGAACTCCAAGGCTTAAATAAATTTTACGATAAATTTCAAGCACTTAAAGATGTTGACTTAACTGTCAAATCAGGTGAGCGGATGGTCATTTGTGGACCTTCTGGATCTGGTAAGTCGACGTTAATTCGCTGCGTGAACAGGCTTGAAGAGCATTCATCTGGACGCCTAACAGTCAATGGATATGAGCTGAACGAAGACACCAAAAACATTCGCGAGATTCGCCAAAATGTTGGCATGGTGTTTCAACAGTTCAATCTTTTTCCACACTTGACCGTTTTGGAAAATCTGACGATTGGCCCCAAACGTGTGCGCAAGCTCAGCAATTCGGATGCAGAAAAACTAGCGCGCAATTATCTTGAACGTGTGCATATCCCAGAACAAGCCGATAAATATCCATCACAATTGTCTGGTGGTCAGCAGCAACGTGTGGCGATTGCGCGTTCGTTATGTATGGAACCGGAAATTTTATTGTTCGATGAACCTACATCAGCTCTTGATCCTGAGATGATCAATGAAGTGCTTGATGTGATGGTTGAATTGGCTGAAAGCGGCATCACAATGGTTTGCGTTACCCATGAGATGGGATTTGCACGCAAGGTCGCTGACACCATGGTCTTCATGGAAGATGGCGAGATCGTTGAAACTGCGCCGCCTGAAAAATTCTTTACCAACCCTGATAGTGACCGCTGCAGGGCATTTTTAGATCAAATTCTGGATCATTGATGCCATGCAGATAAAACGCCTCACAACGTCTTTGCCGGCGTCGATATTACAATATTTGATCATTGTTGGTTTGATCATTTATGCCGCTTATAGCGGCTCGCAAACCATGGGTTATAACTGGCAATGGTCGCGTATCCCTCAATATATTTATGAGATTGAGGACGGTGTTTTTGTATGGAAAGAAATTCCGCGTGGAATGGTTGGCACGATCATTTTATCCGCAATTTCTTTTATCATTGCAATTGGCATCGGGTTGGGGCTGGCTTTGTTGCGCTTGTCCGATTTAATCGTCGGCCGTGCTTTGTCCATAACGCTTTTAGAGATCATCCGTAATATCCCGATCATCGTATTGTTATATGTCTGCTACTATATCTTCGGGCGAGTGTTTGATTTAGATCGATATGCGGCAAGCGTGCTATGTTTGAGCCTATATTCGGGTGTACAAATATCGGAGATTATTAGAGCAGGGATCAATGCGGTTCCAAAAGGACAATGGGAAGCTTCCAGCTCAATTGGCATGTCAAAAGCACAAGCCTATCGTTACATCATTATACCTCAGTCTATTCGTTTGATCATTCCGCCAATGACAGGTGAAGCAGTTCAAATGATTAGAAACTCTGCCATTGTAAGCGTGATTGCGGTTCTTGAACTCACGACCGCTGGGCGCAACATCATTTCAGATACTTATATGAGCTTTGAAATTTGGTTTACGGTTGCTGCCGTTTATCTCGTTTTCACGCTTATATTATCCATTTTTGTCTCAGGTGTGGAGAGGCGATTTGCAACACAAACATAATAACACACGACTGGAAACCTCAAGGAGAAAATCCAAATGACATTTATGAGTCACATAAAAAGCGTAGCATTTGCCGCATTGGCAACTGCAGCGTTGGTACTGCCAGCAACTGCTCAGACTGCAACTCAAGCTCTGACATCAGAAAGCGTTATCGAAACAATTAAAGATAACGGTGTGATGCGCGTTGGCCTATCAACATTTAAACCGTGGGCTATGCGCGATAAAAAAGGCGATCTAATCGGCTTTGAAATTGATCTTGCCAAAAAGCTTGCAGCTGACATGGACGTGGACGTTGAATTTATCCCAACAGCTTGGGATGGCATCATCCCAGCATTGGTCGGTGGTAAATTCGATATCATTATTTCAGGTATGAGTGTGAAAACATCACGCAACATGACGCTAAACTTCTCAGATCCTGTAATCTATTCAGGTCTTGCTCTTATTTCAAATATCGAAATGACAAAAGACTTCACTTTCGATGACTATAATAGTGAAGATGTAACGCTTGCTGTGCGTCGTGGCACAACACCTGCAACTACACTTGCTGAGTTATTCCCAAAAGCCAAGCTTCTTCAGTTTGATGAAGAAGGTGCATCAACTCAGGAAGTTGTTAACGGCAATGCACATGCAACAATGGGTTCACGCCCAACACCTGCATTGGAAGTTGCATCATATCCGGACACTTTGGAAGTTGGCCTAGGTGGACGCGAGTTCAACCCTGCTTTTGAAGCTTTTGCTGTTCGCAAAGGTGATCCAGATGTACTTAACTTGCTTAACAACTGGATCAAAATCAACACGCATACTGGCTATATTAAAGAGCGTGAAGAATATTGGTTTGGTACACAAGACTGGAAAGATCTGGTTGAATAACAATAGTTTTGCGCAAGGGAATTTATTGTTCCTTGCGCAATTTCACTCCGTAATGAATTGGATGAAAGCTAGACTATGAAGGCTTTAACAAAATTAAAGACAGGCGATTATGTGCTCTTGGCACTGATTGTGGCTTTCATCCTATTTATTACGTACCGTATTGAAGGTGCGCTCAATTATAATTGGAACTGGGCACCGATACCCAATTATCTAATCCGGTGGGATGAAGACGAACAACGGTTTGTGACGAATTTCCTGCTTGAAGGCATGTTTACAACGCTTCGTGTTTGCTTTTATGCATCGATCATGGCGCTGATATTTGGCACAATTTTGGGCCTTGCACGTGTCGCAAAAAACCTCGCTATTCGCATG
>CAJQOR010000199.1 GCA_905479965.1 uncultured Rhizobiaceae group bacterium
CGCTGAATTTCCGCGCTAACCCAGCCATAATGGACATATGCCCGTCATGACCGCACAAATGCCCAACACCGTCGCTTTGAGAGCGCCATCGAGGCTGACCAACTTCATATATTGGTAAGGCATCCAATTCACAGCGCAATAAGACACTTGTACCTTTTTGACCACTATCAAAAATGACGGCAATGCCGTGGCCGCCTAATCCTGTGATGATATCAGTGGGTGAACACGACCCAAGCCAGCGCAAAATACGTTTAGCTGTTTGCGCCTCCTGCCCTGAAACTTCCGGATATTGATGAAGTTCGTGACGGAACTCAATCAGCTCGTCTAGAAATTTACTCATAAATGTATCCCCAATTGAGATTAGCGCTTAAAAGCTAAAGGATGTTTAAACCGGTTTACGTTTGCTTGTGTCATGTGCATCTAACAAACATTGGGCGGCATATTTTGCATCTTTTGCTGCGGATTTTGTATGACCAACCAGCGCAGACGAAATAGCACCATCCTTTAACACCAACAATTGCCGCATAACCATTTCTGGCAAGCGCATGTTAGCCTTTTTCACCAGCGCAAGAATATGAATTTCCAACATTTCTGCATGTTCAATGGTTTGCTGGTGAATAGGATGGATTGGATCTGGGTATTCGCCGGAGGCTTTTAAAAACAAACAGCCATTGAAATTTTCATGTTCAAACCATTCATCCAAAGCATCAAACATCGCTAAAAGCTGCTCGCGCGGACCACCCTTGTTTGCAGTTCCTAAATCATACATTCGTCGAAATAACCAATTGCGAAACTGCTCATCTTGCAGGCGCAAAACACCGACGATCAAATCTTCTTTGGTGCGAAAATGATTGTAAATCGATGTTTTTGACATACCAATTTTTGATGAAAGCAAGTCCATGCCTGTTGCATGAAATCCCAATTTATCAAAGACAAATAGGGATTTCTCTACTAATTCTTCGCGCTTTGATGGGCGCATCTTAACCTCAAAATGAACAAATCAGTTTATATTTATCATATTGATATCATTTGATTTAAAAATACTCAAGTATAATTAATGAACAAATATGTTCACTTTCAAATACCTATTTTTACACCGATCTGTTCATTTTAATAATAAAGGTGCATTTGGACTTTCGTATCATGACTTATGGACGCGAACAGATGGTGGTATATTTTTTTACCCCTTGTCCCCCAATCAGATGACATACTCAGATTAGAACTTCGACTAACTTACAGACCTCGATGGTGATGAGCCATCTATCTTTCTCCCAAGATAACGAGGTTTAACAATGTCTATTTTACCAATATCCATGTCGCATGTTTCCGATCCTCCCAAGATTGATTATACTAATATAAAAAACGAAAACGCATATTATAAAGCTCATACTGGTTATAGTCTGAACATTGATAGTCAAATAAAAGCCATTCGCCAGTTTGTCTTTCGTCTCACCCAGATCGCTGGCGAACAAGCGCCAAAGCCGACTTTAAAAACGAACCAATCGCCATTGTGACATCATAGATGAAGCCAAATACTCTAAATCAAGACAATTTTGATGCTGATGAAGCTGAAATTATTGCGCTCATAAAGCACGAGAGCCAAGCGTTTTATGAGCGCGACTTTCAAGCGTGGGCAGATTGCTGGTTCCAGCATGAGGACCTCAATCGTTTCGGCTCCTGTGTGGGGGGCATGGATGTTCAAATGGGATGGGGTGCAACATCGCAAATGATCAAAGAGATGATGGCGCAAGTTCCTATTCCCAATCCGTCGGCAGCGGCAAACGTCCGCCGCGAGAATATTCGAATTCGCAAAACGGCCGATATGGCATGGATGAGCTTTGATCAGTTTAGTGCACCGGACGATGATTTGTTTGTAACCATGGGGCTAAGCCATCAATTACGCATATTGGAAAAGCACGATGGGATATGGAAAATTGTTCATGTGGGGTCTTATGATGCGCTACTTGAATATATTAATCGTCCTATTATCAGGCTTGATGAGCATGGCACGATCATTTGGATCAACGATGCGGCTCGAAAGGGATTAACTGATCATCCAGTTCTCATCGAACGGCATGGCACCATTCGCACCAAAAAGACAGCTGATCAGTTGATTTTACTTAAAACAATCAAAAGGGCGGCTGCAATGACGATATTAGAGATCAGAGCTGCTGTCCGCTCTGACCTTGATAATCACGCGGCAATCCCTCTCGTTTTGGACGAAGAATATACTGATGCGCCTCATATTTTGTGGATTTCGCTTCAGGACGGGATGTTACTCCTATCATTTGATG
The DNA here is from genome assembly GCA_905479965.1 of uncultured Rhizobiaceae group bacterium. The sequence continues at coordinate 2,295 of CAJQOR010000199.1, forward strand.
ATTTGGATACACAAGAAAAGCAGTTAAACATCGCAAAGAAGATCTATAATTTATCCACCTCTCAGCGGCGCATGGCTTCTGAAATTATGAAGGGCCATGATCTGGTTAAAGCATCGCAAAATCTAAACATCAGCGCAAGTACAGCACGAACCCATTTGCAACGCATGTTCGATAAGACAGGTGTGCGCAGCCAAACTGCCCTTGTGCGCGTTTTAATGAATGCTAGCGCCCATCACGGGTGACAAAAAACAATATCAAATCAAACATTTGAGAATAATTTGAAAATATTCTGTCACACATTCCGCTCACTGATTGTCTAATGTTATAGATACAACATTGAGAGGTTTGTCTTTTGACTGATAATATCAACATACTGGTGGCGAAAGCTCAGAACGGCGATAAATTAGCGCTCGAACAACTAGTCACCAAGATACAAGCACATATCTATCACTTGTCTATGCGCATGCTGGTTGATCCTGAACAGGCATTGGATGCCACACAAGAAATTCTCATCATTGTGATGACCAAGCTTTCAACTTTTCAGCATGGATCCAAATTCCAAACCTGGGTCTATCGTGTTGCGACCAATTATTTGATCAACAGCAAAAAAGCGCAGAACCGAGATATGGGACTATCTTTTCCGATGTTTGGCCAAATGCTGGAAACTGGCCTTGATCAAAACGCGATGATTGACCCCGCGCCATCACCTGATCGGGCTGTTTTACTAAATGAACTTCGCATTTCTTGCACGATGGCGATGCTTTTATGCCTCGATCTTAAACATCGAGTTACCTATGTACTTGGTGATATTTTGGAGTTTGAGCACAATGTTGCTGCTGATATTTTAGATATCACGCCACAAAATTATCGCAAACGCCTCTCGCGCGCTCGAAATGAAGTGATCAAATTCACGTCGCAAAAATGCGGCATTGCGAATGAAAACGCAAGATGTAGCTGCCCAGCACGATTACCCGATGCGATCAAAAACGGTCGAGTAGACGCAGGCAATATTGCTTATGCGCTGAATGATGCGCCAGATTATTCCGAAGTCTTAAAACAAGTGGACGGGATGGTGGACGAGTTGAAAGTATTCAAGCTGCAGAATGCAATGCCGAATTTTCAGCCACCTATTGATCTGGCTGCAAAGATTGTTGCAATTGTTGAGACCGCTTAGGTCCTAAATTTTAGTCACTAACAATATTTTCAAATTGCTGAAACAGCGTTTTCAGCGAACCGGCAGAGCTATGCCCAAACCCAAAAGGAAAGATATGAAATTTGCAACCCTCATGACCACATTCACAACAGCGTTATTGCTATCAAATTCAATTACTTATGCAGGAAATATTCAGAAAATGAATCAAACAGAAAAAGACGTGTATTCAACGATTGAAAACATGACGAATGCATTTCACAACAGCGATCTTAAAGGCGTGATGAACTCCTACGAAGAGCAAGCCACCGTTGTTTTTGAACCCAACAAACCCGCATCAGATAGGGATCAAATTCGCCAGATGTTTGAAGGCGCTTTTCAAATCAACCCAACTTTCACTTATTCAGGTCACGATGTGATTGTGACAGGTGATATTGCGCTACACATAGCGCCTTGGCAGATGAAAGGCACAGCACCAGATGGTACTGAAATCGCGCAATCTGGACTTTCAGTTGCCGTCTTACGCAAACAAAAAGATGGCACTTGGCGCATGGTGATCGATAATCCTCATGGCCAAATATTGATGCACAACGAATAAACGATAACTTTAAGGTGGCCGCTCAGTGATTGGCGGTCATAAAGTTCTTTGTGTTAGATTGAGCCCGCTTCGACCATATAATTGCTTGCCGTGCACATCGCCGCGTCATCGGATGCCAAAAACAACACCATGCGCGCAACATAAACCGGCTCGATCAAATCCGGTAAACATTGATTATTCCGGTGGTTTTCAAGTCCTTCGGGCGTTGCCCATAGCTCTTTTTGACGATCCGTCATGATCCATCCAGGCACCACACAATTGACCCTGATGCGGTGCGGACCAAGTTCACTTGCCATACCGCGCGTTAAGCCATGCACGGCAGCTTTTGACATGGTGTAAGCGGGAAACTCACCGCCTTTTTCCCACCATGAATTTGACCCCATATTGATGATGGAACCACCACCTGCATCAATCATATCTTGCGCAACCGCTTGAATAGCAAACAACTGGTGCTTTACGTTGGTTGCAATACGTTCATCAAAATATTCAGACGTGACTTCGCGCCAACCATGACGATCATCACGGGCCGCATTATTGACCAAAACCCGAGC
>CAJQOR010000200.1 GCA_905479965.1 uncultured Rhizobiaceae group bacterium
AACCTATAATAAAGTTTTTAAAGGCATCAATTCCCCAGACCCACGGGTGTTAGAACGCGCACGTTATCAACCGGAATTCCGAACTAAATTATGGGACTACATCGATGCGAAAGTTAACCCATATACGCTGGGTGAGGGTGCTAAGAAAAAGAAACAAAATGCATCGGTGTTGAAAGCTTTAGAAGAGCATTTTGGTGTCGATCGCCATGTTCTGTTGGCGCTATGGTCTGTTGAAAGCAATTATGGCGCAATTTTTAAGGACCGCTCAAAGCTATTTAATGCGCCACATGCTCTCGCGACACTTGCTTATGCAGACCGTAAACGTTCAAAATATGCACGTGCGCAATTGATATCAGCATTGAAGATCATCCAACATGGCGATGTGCAGCCAAGCGACATGTATGGATCCTGGGCGGGTGCGCTCGGTCATACGCAGTTTATTCCAACAAGTTATGATCTATATGCAATTGATGCCGATGGTGATGGCAAAAAAGATATTTGGCGTTCGATACCTGATGCTTTGGCCACGGCTGCAAATCTATTGGTTAAAAACGGATGGCGCCGCGGTGAAACATGGGGCTATGAAGCTAAAGCACCGCGATCTGGTTTTAAGTATAATGGCCAGACCAAAACGCTGGCGCAATGGGCAAAACTTGGTTTTAAACGTCCAAATGGTAAGAAGTTTAAAGGTGTTGGCCGGCGTGCTGAACTCAAGTTCCTTGCTGGCGCCAATGGACCTGCATTTTTGATGATGCGGAACTTTTTTGTCATAAAGAAATATAATAATGCGAATTCATATGCGTTATCGGTCGGGCTGCTAGCTGATCGGTTGGCCGGATATCCAGGCATGGTGCAGCGTTGGCCGCTTCCACCCGGTGCGCTTAATGTTGATGAAAAAGTATTGTTACAGAAGGGGTTAGCTAAGCTTGGCTACTACAAAGGCGAGTATGATGGAAATATTGGATCTGGTTCTCGCGCTTCTATTGCTAAATTTCAGAAAAAATACGGTCTGACTGTTGACGAAAAACCATCGCAAAACTTGTTAAAAGCTGTTAAGAGAGCTGCTAGAATTAGATAGCTTAACAAGTTTCGGAAATATGGTCGTGAAATTCGGATTGAAATCTTTTGCTTTTGTCCTTGCTGTTGTTGTTGCCCTTTCGATGGTGACCACATCTTTTGGTCCTGATCTTTTTGTTTCCTCAGCTCAGGCTGAGACTAAAATTGTCAAAGTTAAAAAGAAGAAGAACATTTTTCAGGTTATCTTTGGAAATCGCAAAAAGACCAAAAAAAAGACCTCCAAAAAAACAGTTAAACGTAAGCGCAGTACTAAGCCTAAAGTAGCTGTTGCGAAAATCGAAAAAGTGGAAAATGCCCAAACTGTGTTGGTCATGGGTGACTTTATTGCCTCGGGCTTAGCGGATGGTTTGAAGGCGGCTTATGTTAAAAACCCAAATGTGGTGATTGTTAAGAAGTCACGTGGGTCATCAACCATTGCCCGTCCAGATAATTACGATTGGATGAGCCAAACCTCGGTCGTCGTCGAAGAGATTAAGCCTTCTCTTATTGTCTTTAATATTGGATCAAGTGACCGTCAGGATATGAAAGTTGATGGTAGTTGGCTCAATTTTGACAGTGAAGAATGGTGGGTTGAATATCGCAAACGGGTTGATAATTTAGCGCAAGTCCTACGTTCGCAAAATGTGCCTGTACTTTGGGTTGGCGTGCCATCGTTTAAATATACGAAAATGACCCGAGATATTCTTGCCTTCAACGGTATCTACCGCGATGCAATTGAAAAAGCGGGTGGGACATTTGTTGATATCTGGGAAGGCTTTGTCGATGAAAATGGCAAGTTTGTTTACACTGGTTCTGATATTAATGGCCAGCAAGTGCGGTTGCGTTCATCTGATGGCATTAACCTCACCAAAGCAGGTAAGCGAAAATTAGCTTTCTACGTTGAAAAGCCAGCAAGTCGTTTTTTATCTACAGGCAATAGTATTTTAGCAAATTTGTATCGTGATGCGCCTGCATCAGCTTTTGCAAATCGTCCTGTACATGACCCAAGATTGCTAACCAAAACACGGGTTTATTCATTTACTGATCCGGAATTAGATGGTGGTGATTATCTGCTTTGTGGTAACAGCCAGGCACGTGTTTTTAAGGAAAAATCACCATTGGATAATTTGATTGAGACGGGTCAAGTGCCTGTCACGCAGTCAGGGCGGGTTGATGACTTTACGTGGAAAGCCTCAGCTGTGGTTAAAAAGCCTGTATCTGAGGACGTGAAAGCTGAGGATAAAAGTGCATTTGTTCAGCCAGCTGAATTGGTTAGTCCAACGACGGCAACAAACTAATATCATTTTGTGAGATAATTTTAATTGGCTGGATAATCATCCAGCCAATTAAATTTTGTTATCGTGGAAGAACTGTCTCGCCCATTAATTCTAGATCAATCGCGCGTGCAGCTTGGCGTCCTTCGCGGATTGCCCATACAACAAGTGATTGACCGCGGCGAACATCACCTGCAACCCAGACGTTATCAACACTAGTTCTATAGTCTTGATCATTAGCGGTAACAGATTTTGATCCGCGTTTGTCTGTTGCGATCGCAAGGGTTTCGCCTAGCTCGGCAACAACACTATCTTCATATGGGCCACGGAAGCCAATGGCGATAAAAGCGAGATCTGCTTTGATGATAAATTCCGTACCAGCGATTGGCTTACGTTGTTCATCCACTTTGCAGCATTTTACGCCTGTTAGAACACCGTCTTCGCCAACAAATTCAAGCGTACCGATTTGGAACTCGCGCTCAACACCTTCAGCTTGCGAAGATGATACGCGCATTTTAGTTGCCCAAAAAGGCCATACAGCAAGCTTGTCTTCAACTTCGGGCGGTTGTGGGCGAATATCAAGCTGGGTCACTTTCACAGCACCCTGACGGAACGCAGTTCCCACACAATCGGATGCCGTATCACCACCACCAACAACAACAACATGCTTACCACCTGCGGTAATTTCTTCTGCTTCCCAACCCGTACTTTGGATATCTTCACCGCCAACACGTTTGTTTTGTTGAACAAGATACGGCATTGCATCATGAACGCCATCAAGTTCAGTACCATCTAGACCAGATTCGCGCGGGGTCTCTGAACCACCTGCATATAAAACAGCATCATAGTCTGCTTTGAGCGCATCAACAGTTTTATCAACACCGATGTTTACATTGTAAAAGAAGGTTACACTTTCACCTTCCATTTGTGTCACGCGGCGATCAATATGGTGTTTTTCCATTTTGAAATCTGGAATACCAAATCGCAAAAGGCCACCAGCTTTAGACTCGCGCTCATAAACATGCACATCATGACCAACACGGCCCAATTGTTGCGCTGCTGCAAGACCTGCAGGGCCAGACCCAATGATCGCAACTTTCTTGCCAGTTTTTTCCTTCGCTGGCTGCGATGCGTAATAACCTGTTTCATAGGCTTTATCAGCAATTGCATTTTCGATTGTTTTGATCGTAACCGGAATATCTTCCAAGTTTAGCGTACATGCTTCTTCGCAAGGTGCAGGGCAAATACGTCCTGTGAAGTCTGGGAAGTTATTTGTCGAATGTAGGTTTTTGATCGCTGAATCCCAGTCATTGTTATAAACAAGATCATTCCAATCAGGGATTTGGTTGTTAATCGGACAACCCGTTTCATCGTGACAATAAGGAACACCACAATCCATGCAACGTGCTGCTTGATCGCGCAGTGATTCATCACTCATGGGAATGGTGAATTCTTTAAAATGGCGAATTCGATCTGATGCTGGTTGATATTTCGCTGTACGGCGATCTATTTCCAAAAATCCTGTAACTTTACCCATAATACAAATCCTTAATCCAATTGGACTGCGGTACCTGATGCAGATACCATCAGCATTGAGGAGTTTCCTCCAGCTGAAATATTTTCATAGTCGAGGTCAACGCCGATAATAGCGGTTGCGCCAAGCGAAGCAGCTTCAGCTCGAAGTTCATCAAGTGCTATTTCGCGGGCTTCACGAAGTGACTTTTCGTAAGCACCTGAGCGACCACCTACAATGTCTCTTATACCTGCAAGGAAATCCTTGAAGATGTTCGTACCGAGAATGGCTTCACCCGTTACAATTCCGTGGTAACGTACAATGGTTCTACCCTCGATGTTATTTGTCGTTGATACGATCATATAACTACTCCGCAGCTACTTTTGCGTTTTCCATTTCCTGCAATGCGCGGCGATATTCAACCGGCATGACTTTACGGAATTTTGGACGATAATCAGACCAGTTGTCCAAGATGTCCTGACCACGCTTTGAACCGGTATGATGAACGTGATTAGCGATGAGTTTATATAAACGCTCCTCATCATTCTTCGTCATGTCAGATTTGACATCAACACGGCCTTTATGCATGAGATCTCCACCGTGGTGGTGAAGTTTTTCCAAGATATCATCTTCTTCTGGAACCGGTTCTAGTTCAACCATGGCCATGTTGCAGCGTTCAGCAAAATTGTTTGTTTCATCCAGGACATAAGCCACGCCGCCGGACATGCCTGCAGCAAAGTTTCTGCCTGTTTTACCAATCACAACGACAAGACCACCTGTCATATACTCACAGCCATGGTCGCCAACACCTTCAACAACGGCAATTGCGCCAGAGTTACGTACTGCAAATCGTTCGCCTGCAACGCCGCGGAAATAACATTCACCGCCAACGGCGCCGTAAAGAACAGTGTTGCCGACGATAATTGATTCTTCAGCAATAATATTTGTGTCTTGCGGTGGTTTGATCACAATCCGACCACCTGACAAGCCTTTGCCAACATAGTCATTGCCGTCTCCTGTTAGCGTAAAGCTCACACCTTTG
>CAJQOR010000201.1 GCA_905479965.1 uncultured Rhizobiaceae group bacterium
TGGAGACCGTCGCTCTACCAACTGAGCTATACCCCTTCAAACGCATATATTGTGTGCGTTGCGTGCTGATTACGAAAGCTTGGACAAAAATGCAAGTCCAAAGCGGCATAAGAATCGATAAATATTCTTTCTAATGGTTAAAGACTGGGAATATGACGGGACTTTATAGGTATTGATACCACTGACATACACTGTCTACGTTTTGAGACTAAAATAGATCGTATCACCACGCTCAAACGCATCTCAATTCATTTTGAAGTGACTTAGAACTAATTGGGAATTTTCCTTTTTCTAACAGCATAACTACCTATAATTGTATTGAGCGAGTTAAATAACAATCGGTTTAAAATAATGCATTAGCCTAGTGAATTTAGCTAACTGACAATTTTTAATTGTAGAATTAGGGGTGTATGATACCTAATCTTCAACACCACTCAATTGAACTAATATCAAGAAAGATTTCTAAATTATACATTTAAATCAATATTTTATTGGAATAAATGCACCTCTAAATCAAAGATAAAACAAACCTTAATACTAGTTTAAACTTACAACTTCTCGCTTTAATACATAATGTCCTGTTTACCATTTCTCCGTACTTTTGCTAACATCTTATATTTTATCATAGGTTGAAATTGCGCAACTTAATAGCAACATGGTCCATGTTTTTTTTCACCAAAGATAAAATATTTTAAAATAGCGGGTACTAAAATGAAGAATATTTCTATTTCTAAACGGATTGGTCTTGGGGTTGTCATACCTTTAATGGGTATGTTTGCAATTACCTGTGTTCATGTTTGGCAAGGTTATCGTGATTATGAAAGCACGAAAATCATGGATCACATTTCAATTGCAGTGAATGGCTTAACCGCCCTTACCCATACCATGCAAGTGGAACGCGGAACGTCAGCTGGTTTTGTGGGGAACTCGTCGCAAGGCGTGCCTCAAAATGTCATCAAAGCGCGAGCCGACACAGATGTTGAAATCGATAATCTTAAGTTGATCCTTGCAGACATCGATCACGCTGAGGCGCCCGTTTTATTTGGCCATATGGAAGACCTCATAAGCAGACTTTCCTCAGTACCCAAGTTCCGGCAAACCGTTGATAGAAAAACGACCAATGTCGATAACGTCCTGAGCTTTTACTCCGAGCATATCAAAACTATGTTCGACATTGGATTTGAAAGTGCGCAGAAAGCGCCTGATTCAATCGTTGCACTTGAACTCACTTCCATGCTTGATTTGGGGTCAACAAAAGAACTTGCAGGAAAAGAGCGCGGACTAACCAATGGGCTTTTAGGTGCAGGCAAGATAACGCCTGAGCAATATAACAAATTGCAGGCCCTCATTGCGCCCCAAAGTGGCATGATAAACAACTTTGTCAATCACCTCCCATCATTGCACAAAGCAGAATACACAACACTTTTAAAAGACACTAACCTTGGCGCGGTCAATTCACTTAGAAACTCAATTGCATCAAACCTTGATAATCTTGCTGAAAGTGGTGTGACGCAAACCAAGTGGTTTAAAACATCAACAGACCGCATTGTTAAACTACGTCAACTTGAGCAATTGGTCGGTACAAATATCTATAAAAGCGTTCACAAGACACAAGCTGAAAAATTTCAATCTCTCATGATGACGGTTTTCATCGCTTTTGGAATTTGTGTCATTGCTTCATTTGCCGGGTTCTTTATCTCGCGTTCAATCACCAAACCAATGGAACGTTTGCAAGATGATATGAAAAACCTTGCCGAGGGTAATGTTGAATTTGCGGTTGAAGGAACCAAAGAAAAGAACGAATTAGGTATTATGGCATTGGCTCTTGAAGGGTTTCAAAATGCTGAAATTCAAAAGCGTGAGTTGGAAGCAGCAGCTAAAGCGGATCAACAAGCACGGGTGGAAGAGCAAGCTCGCAATGAGGCTGAACAAGCAAGACAAGATGAGGCTTATCGAAAAGCTGTCGATACACTTGGTGCTGGTCTTGAGCGTTTTTCAAATGGTGAGTTTGAGACGCCTATTTATGAAGAGTTCCCAAGTGTCCTCGCTGATCTGCGTGATTATTATAATGACACCTTAAAGAAACTTGCAAAAACACTCGCCCACGTTCGCTCCACCGGTGTTGTCCTAAACAATGATGCCAACACCTTGCGGAAAGCAACCAATGACTTGTCGCGCCGAACAGAAGCGCAAGCAGCGTCATTGGAAGAGACGTCAACAGCATTAAAGCAAATTACAACAAACTTGCGGGAGTCTGCTACACGCACTGATGATGCCACCAATAAGATCTCTATCGTGACACAAGAATCTGCGAGTTCTGGCGAAGTTGTAACAAATGCGGTGACAGCAATGAAACGCATTGAAAATACATCCGGTGAAATTAGCCAGATTGTCAGTGTCATTGATGAAATCGCATTTCAAACCAATCTTCTTGCACTGAATGCGGGTGTTGAGGCTGCCCGCGCTGGTGAAGCAGGCAAAGGGTTTGCCGTCGTTGCGCAGGAAGTACGTGAACTTGCACAACGTTCTGCATCCGCGGCAAAAGAAATTGCTGAGCTTATCAACAATTCCAGCAAAGAGGTTCTTGAAGGCGTGACCTTGGTGACTGAAACCGGCAATATGATGAAGACCATTACGACCGGCATTACAGAAATTGAACAATATATGCACAGTATTTCAGAGGCAACAGGAGAACAGTCAGCTGGGCTTGATCAAATCAGCACTGCGGTGACTGAAATGGACGCAGCAACGCATAAAAATGCTGAAATGGTTGAACAAGCAAACGATATTACCAATCGTGTCAGCAGTGGCAGTGATGCAATTCGTGAATTAATGGCTCAATTTAAAACACGGTCATTAGATGCCAATTTGCGAAATCACAATGATCGCGGCAAGCTCGTTGCTTGATTTTATAACGATGGTAAAAATAAAAAAGCTTGGACTATGTATCCAAGCTTTTTCATTGATTGATTATTAGTCAATAATATCAATGTTGTTACGACGAAATTACATGAAAATTTGGAAGATATATTGTTTTTAAAATATAGTGATAATATATCATTCACGGTCCGTTCATAAATTTTTTATAACATATTAAATATCGGAATTATTCGGAGTTCCCCCCGAGCTCCGAGTAACAGGGCCCTGATATGCTTCGTGCATATCAGGGTTGCTTTTATTTGCATTGTTGCAAAATGCGCAACACTAAGTCTTGTGATCCCCAGCTTATCATTTTTTTTCTTTCTATTATTTTGAATAATTATCTGTTGCCATGCGTAATGGATATGTCGAAGCAATTTTTTGCTTTCTAAAAATTTGTAAAGTCAATCCAACCACAAGGTCCTTATTATGAAAAAAACACTCAAAGCGCTCGCAACAACAGCATTTCTTATGACTGCAGGAACAGGCTCTACTTTAGCAGCAGACGCCTATGCATTTGATGCAAGCCACTCACAAATCATTTTTTCCTATAACCACTTAGGCTTTTCAACAACATATGGCATGTTCTCCGGCTTTGACGGACAAGCAATGCTGGACATGGATGATTTGAGCAAATCTTCTGTCAGCTTAGAAATCAATGTTGGTGACTTACTCATAACAGGTTGGGAAGGTCGCGATGGACACTTCAAATCAGCTGATTTCTTTAATGTCGAAAATTTCCCAATTGCAACATTTACATCAACATCTGTTGAACCAACTGGTGATAAAACTGCGAAAATCACAGGTGATTTGACGATATTGGACCAAACAAAGTCAATCACATTGGACGCAACGCTCAATCAAGTTGGCAAACATCCTCAATCACAAAAAGATTGGGCTGGCTTTGATGCATCAGCGACACTTCTACGTTCTGACTTTAACCTTGGTAAGTTCGCGCCGTATGTTAGCGATGAGGTTGATATCAAGATCTCTGTTGAAATGGGCAAAGCTGAATAGCTCAAGCTCTACTGTTAAAAAAACAAACTTAAAATCGCGGAGGTGGAGTTTTTGGACTTTGCTTCCGCGCACAAAACGAGGCGGATCATGCAAATAACAAACACTGCGGAAAGTTATGGACTGGTGCACCAATGCCTTCATTGGGCAACAGCGATATTGATTTTGGTTTTATTACCCATGGGCGTTTATATGCATGACCTGCCCATTGATAATTCAGCACAAATTGCCGACAAAGTTTGGTTTTATTCTTTGCATAAATCCATCGGGATGGCAGCATTTTTTGTTGCGCTCACACGCGTTGTGTGGGCTATTTATCAGCCTCACCCGCGTCCGCTTCATGGCGGGTTAGAAGGATTTGCGGCAAAAACTGTCCACCACTTGCTATATGGCACAATCATAGCAATGCCACTGCTCGGTTGGCTTTATCACGCAGCA
>CAJQOR010000202.1 GCA_905479965.1 uncultured Rhizobiaceae group bacterium
CGCAGGCTGACCAAATTCGTTATGAATTAAAATCAATGGGTGTTTTGCTAAAAGATGGCAAAGATCCAGAAACCGGTGAACGCGTCACAAACTGGGAGATGGAGCGGTGAATAAACGTAGGCTCTTTCTTTTTGATACCACCTTACGAGATGGTCAACAGACCCCCGGGATAGATTTCTCACTTGAGGACAAAATTAGCATCGCCAGTATGCTGGACGAGCTTGGTATGGATTATGTTGAAGGTGGTTATCCTGGCGCTAATCCAACCGATACCGCTTTTTTTCAAAAACAAAGAACACAAAATGCGTCTTTTGTTGCCTTTGGAATGACGAAACGCGCAGGGGTTTCTGCATCAAATGATCCCGGTCTTGCAGCTTTATTACAAGCATCAGGGCAATCTGTGTGTTTTGTTGCCAAGTCTTGGGATTATCATGTCCGTGTTGCTCTAGGGTGCACCAATGAAGAAAATTTAGAGACAATTAAAGACAGTGTCGAAGCTACAATTGCAGCCGGTAAAGAACCAATGGTCGATTGTGAGCATTTCTTTGATGGTTTTAAAGCAAACCCAGACTATGCGCTAGCATGTGCGAAAACCGCATATGATAGCGGCGCGCGGTGGATTGTATTGTGTGATACCAACGGTGGCACGCAACCGAATGAGATTTCTAGAATTGTAACTGCGCTGATTGACGCAGGTGTTCCAGGTGAGCATTTGGGCATTCATGCCCATAATGATACTGGGCAAGCTGTTGCAAATTCGCTCGCTGCTGTTGAGGCGGGTGTATGCCAAATTCAAGGGACATTAAACGGGATCGGTGAGCGTTGTGGGAACGCAAATCTGGTTACGTTGATCCCAACACTGACGCTTAAGCCTTATTATGCTGAGCAGTTTGAATTGGGCATTGAAGATGCGCAACTGAAAAGACTAACCGAAGTTTCGCGCGCATTTGATGAATTGTTAAATCGCTCACCTGAGGCACAATCGCCATTTGTAGGTGCATCTGCATTTGCGACAAAAGCCGGAATTCACGCGTCTGCCCTTTTAAAAGATCCTAAAACTTATGAACATGTTCCACCTGAAAGTGTTGGAAACTTACGCAAGGTTATGGTCTCTGATCAGGGTGGGAAATCAAATTTCATTGATGCTTTGGAACGCCGAGGTGTTCGGGTTGAAAAATCCGATCCCAAGCTTGATACACTGATCTCGATCTTAAAAGAGCGCGAAGCGATCGGATACGCCTATGAAGGCGCAGATGCATCATTTGAATTGTTGGCGCTTAAAACACTTGGAAGTGTTCCAAAATTCTTTGAGGTTGAAAGCTTTAGAGTGATGATTGAGCGTCGCTTTGACACAAATGGTGATTTGAAAACGGTCTCAGAAGCTGTCGTTAAGGCGCATATTGATGGTCATGAAGCCATGTCAGTTGCGGAAGGGCAGGGGCCGGTTAATGCATTGGATAAAGCTTTGCGCAAAGATCTTGGCAAATTTCAAAATGAAATATCAGATCTAGAATTGGTGGATTATAAAGTGCGTATCCTAAATGGTGGCACGGAAGCGATCACGCGGGTTTTGATCGAATCACGTGATGGTACTGGCCGCAGATGGTGGACTGTTGGTGTGTCTGACAACATCATTGATGCATCGTTCCAAGCTTTGATGGATTCAATTGTCTTCAAGCTTATGAAAAATAGAAGCCTCGCTGGCCAAACTGCTGCAGAATAGGCCCATTCATTGTCTGATAAACCTCAACAAGAAGACACGCCACTGGGCTTGTTTTATGCAACAAGTGCTTTTGTGCTGTGGGGTCTGTTACCCTTTGTTCTCAAAGCGGTTGAACACATCCCAGCGATTGAAGTTGTGGCCCACCGAGTTATCTGGTCATTGCCGATTGTTGCGATAATTTTGATTTACACAAAACGAACAGCAGACATCAAAGCAGCATTAAAATCGCCAAAGACATTAGGCATGGCCGTGATTTGCTCATTTTTGATCTCCATCAATTGGGGCATTTATGTTTGGGCAATATCGGTTGAGCGTACGGTTGAAGCGTCGATGGGATATTATGTAACACCGTTGGTGGCGATATTAGTTGGCGCAACGATCTTAGGTGAAAAACTTAACACCGGTCATAAAATTTCCGCAGCCATTGCAACTGTGGCGGTTGCGATTTTGGCCTGGGATGCAGGGAATGTCCCATTGGTTGCTCTCGGACTTGCGGGCTCTTGGAGTATATATTCTTTCTTACGAAAAACATTGCCCATTGGCGCGAACCAAGGCTTTATGTTGGAAGTTTTGATCCTGCTGATACCATCGCTATGCATTGTTGGATGGCTCACCTTTAGGGGTGAAAGCCACTTTGGTCAGACCGAACCGTTTGATATTGCCATGCTATTGTTTTGTGGTGTGGCCACAGCTGTACCGCTGATGTTGTTCACCAATGGGACACGATTAATTCGCATGTCGTCTTTGGGTGTTCTTCAATTCATCGCGCCAACGATCATATTTTTGGTAGCGGTACTCGTGTTCGATGAGCCATTTAGCGCAACAAAATTGGTGGCCTTTGTGCTGATCTGGATTGCGATGAGTATTTTTGCATATACACTGGTGAAGAAATCAGCTTCCTGAATTTAAGATACTTGGTACAATATCTTCTGCTTTATCGACAACAATTGGCTGAACCAAGTGCTGCGTATGTATGAAGCCTTGCGCACTCATATGTGAAATCAGTTTGGTGAGTGGATCCCAAAACCCATTGATGTTTGCAATGACAATCGGCTTTTGGTGCCGACCAAGCTGCGCCCATGTCATGATTTCTGTGAGCTCTTCAAGCGTGCCAATCCCCCCTGGGAGGGTAACGAATGCATCGGCATGATCAAACATTTTATGTTTTCGCTCATGCATGTTTTT
>CAJQOR010000203.1 GCA_905479965.1 uncultured Rhizobiaceae group bacterium
ATCAATGTTTTAATTGAAATTAAAGTCAGGCACTGAGCTGTGTAGAATGGTTGACAAATTGCAAGACATCTTGGAATGGCAATGGCTTTGCAAACAGATAGCCCTGACCTTCAGCCACTCCCATTTCTCGAAGAATTTCAAGCTGTTCTTCTGTTTCAATGCCCTCACAAATCATCTGCAACTTAAGACCGTTAGCGAGTTCTTTTACAGACTTCACAATCGCTTCATTTTGCGACCCACGTTCCAATGTCCGGATAAACATCTGGTCCACTTTGATTTTGTTGATTGGAAAATTGGCAAAATACCCCAAAGAAGAAAATCCAGTACCAAAATCATCAAGCGCAAGGCAAATACCCATATTTCTTAGTTCTTTTAAAGTCGCTACAATGTCGTCACTCGCTTCAAGGAAGCCAGCTTCTGTAATTTCAATATGCAAACGATAAGCAGGCAAACCTGTTTGTAAAAGCGCATCCTTAACATCCTGAACTACATTTGTTCGTTTAAATTGACTAGGTGCTACATTCACCGCGACAGTAATATGGTCTGGTAATGCCAATGCGTCTTCACAAGCTTTACGAAGAACCCAACGCCCAAGTTGGTCAATATACCCATTGGCATCTGCGATATCGATAAAATCTGCAGGAGAAACAAACCCAAGTGTCGGATGCTTCCAGCGAACCAATGCTTCGACGCCAATAAGTGAACAATCAGACAAATTAACTTGCGGTTGATAGTATAATTTTATTTCGTTTCGATCCAAAGAATGCCACAGATCATTCTCGATCGTGCGTGCATAATCTTGTACTGCGGTAAAAACTTCCTCGTACATTACAAATCCGTTACCGCTTGTTTTGCAGGCCTCATCAAGTGCGACTTCAGCATTTTCAATAAGCTGAGAAGCCGATAAGGTTTGTAAATCTAAACTACTTGCTGCACCAACTCTTAAACCAACGGTCAGAGTTGATTTATTTATATGAAATGGTTCGTTGATGATATTGATCATATGTTCACCAAGCATATTTATTTCAGTTTGTGACAATTCCCCTGATACTGCCAATAAAAATGTATCTCCGCCGTTTCGCGCGATCTCACATGAACCATTAAAGATACCTTCAATTCGGGTTTTTGCAGATTTGAGAACTTCATCACCAATGTCTCGCCCTAAAGTTACATTGATCGTTTTAAAACGATGCAGGTTGATGACAAATACAACGCATGTATTGTGAAGATTGAGGGAATTTAGCCTATTGATTAATAACGCATGAAATTCACTTCGCCGGAATGCACCCGTTAGCTCATCATATTTGGCGTGATAGGCAATGCGTTTCTCTTGCTCAAGCTTAGTGGTGATGTCCCATGCCGTGACACATGCGATATATTTTTGGATTTCGTTTGATCCCTCATAACGACTAATTTTTGAAGCAGTCACCGTGTATTGCAGCGTTACGATGGCGCCATTATTATTCGTCTGATCAAGCTCAATATAACCGTTTCTATGATCCTTGAAGTTGTTTAATTGCAGGGCAATAATTGAGCCTCTGATCTCGTCTTCAATAAGCTTGGGTAAGATGCCACTAAAAATAGAACCCTTTGTTTCATTTTCAGATAATTCAAAATATTCTGAAATTTTCCTATTCGCCGTAAGAATATTTCCATCTTCACCGACAACGAGGATTGCACTAGCATTATCGCTAACCACCTGGTTCAACATCTGCTGTGTGTTATTCAGATCGGACTTGATTAGTTTAATCAACCAGCTTTGCAAATCCAGTCTTTTGAAGGCGCAAACAATGAGCATTGAAAACAACAAAACTTGCGTCTCAGCACTGGGCAATATCAGCGCAAATTTCTGATAGAGATACAGTCCGATTAACTCTGTCAAAATTCCGGCCAAGATTAGGGCTGCAATCCCTATAACGAAGCCTCTCTTCCAAGCAAAAAGCCGTCCAACAATCATTAACAACATAATGCCAAACGCAACGAGCAACATTATTCTCATTGGATTTAATTTGGTAACTTGAACGTCTTGTTTGAGTGTTTCAGCAGCTAATATTTGGACAATAGCTCCTGGAAGTATGCCGTGCACAGGCACAGCAAAGTTATCTCGCAACTCGACTGCCTTTGCACCAATGAGTACCGTTTTACCCTCAAGTAATGCGGGATCGGCATTACCTAACAATAAATCTCTTACAGACACGCTTGGTATCGATTTAGGATCAATTGAATAATTAATGTTGATCACGCGTGTTTTATCTGCAAATACCCCACCCAACACCGCGGGCATGGAGTCTATAAATTCACCTTCAACATCAACACCAAACGGAAAACTGCGGACCACACCATCTGCATCTGGAATCACATTTACAGAAGCAAGCCAAGAATGCTTTTCAAATTCATCAATGGGCTTGTTAACAGATAGATTATCATCATTGGATGACGCCGATCGATCTTGCACAAAAACCGGAAGTATAACACTGCCACCAGCTCTATTGAGACTTTCTCCTAGAATATTATCTTCACTGGGGGTTGAAGCTGCGCTGAAATCGATATCAACACCAATTTCCGCAACTTTATGATCTAACAGCTTATCAATAACCTGGGCATAAATTGAACGGGGCCACGGCCACACGCCAACATAGTCTAGACTTTGTTTGTCAATTCCAATGAATACAATGTCAGCTGATGCTTTAATGGAAGATGATTTTGCTCGGAATTGATCAATTGCGTTTTGCGTATTGCTGAATATTCCTGCCGTTGAGGCGAGTGTTATTATGGCCGTTACTAAAAAGAGCCAGACAAAGATCCTGCATTTATCGAAAAAGTTTTTCATATCAATAAATTAAACTTTTCTGGTCCGGGCACCGATAACTATGATCAAATTCGACACTGGCTAGGATTAACTATTGCCATTTCCATTGGAATTGCCGTTGCTGTTACCATTGGAATTACCATTACTGTTACTGTTGGAATTACCGTTGCTGTTACCGTTGGAATTACCATTGCTGTTGCCATTGGAATTACCATTGCTGTTGCCGTTGGAATCGCCATTACTGTTGCCGTTGGAATTACCATTGCTGTTGCTGCTGGAATTGCCATTGCTGTTGCCGTTGGAATTGCCATTGCTATTGCCGTTAGAATTACCATTGCTGTTGCCGTTGGAATTACCATTGCTGTTGCCGTTGGAATTACCATTGCTGTTGCCGTTGGAATTACCGTTAGAATTACCAAATGTATTCGAACGAGTTTTTGCTACTGGTTGGCCGCCCGGTCGATTAACTGCTTGCACTTTTGGAGTTGATGTTTTTACCCCGATAACTTTGGCTTTCGGCCCTCGCCCTAACACTCGCAAAGCACCTCGCGCATTGCCAAGAACTTGAACACGTTGTCCAGTGCTTACATTTGTTTGAAGACCGCGACGCTCATCAGTCACTTCAACCACGCCCTCTTGAACTGCCAATTTCGTAGAGCGGCTATTAACTTTCACCGAAAATGTTGTGCCTTTGACAACAGCTGCCAAAAACGGCGTTTCAACTTTCAGATGCTTACGTTTGCGTGTTTCCACGTCCAGCAAAAGCTCGCCAAACTGTTGAACGACCAACGTTTTTGAACCTGATTTATTTCTCTTTGCAATTGCTGCCATGGTCTTTGGCTTAAACTGTATGGTTTCTTTGCCACGCTTAAGAACCAAACGCCCAGACTTACCCGTATATATCCAACTCACATCAGGGATCTTCATTCCGCTAACAATGTTTGTCCAATTCTTGTTATCTACTGTAAATTTTGCCGGCTGACGAACTTTACCAGCAATCCAATCTGCAGCTGATGCGACGCCAATTGTGCCGAGCGATAGAACAAAAGCGAGTGTAATAGCTCGAATGAGGTAGGACATTTTATTTCCAAAACAAAGTTTACGATTGCCCTAAGTTACCATCATCTCGATAAAGAAATGTTAATACTAAGCTATGGAATTTACTGAATAAACTAATATGCATTTCAACCAATGAAAGTCACATAATTACAAATCTCTTATAAATTGAAATCTTACGCGTTCTTATGATTTTGGGTATTTGAAATTTATTGCAATGGAGCTGCTGAAATAGCAATGCCCTCGATATGTTGAGGGCTCCGTGCCCCTGCCACTCAAGTCAGCACCAAAATTTAATTACAAATTACTTGCATCTCAATTTGCAAGTGCAAATACTTTGTTCTCAATTTCTTCTGGAACGGAGAAATGCGATGTGATCATTTCGCCAATTGCTTCCGATGTCGCAGCGGAGAGTGTCCAACCTAGATGCCCATGGCCTGTATTGTAAAAAATCCCAGACTTCTTTCCAGAACCAACTTTTGGCAGCATACTCGGCATCATTGGTCTTAGGCCCGCCCATGGCACAGCATGTTCTGTCGAAACTTCAGGGAAAAACTCTTCACACCATTTAACAAGCGGTCGAATTCTATCGTCCCGAATATCCCGATTGTATCCGTTAAATTCGGCTGTGCCTGCTATTCTAAATCGACCGTCTCCAAGTCGGCTTGCAACAATTTTTGCTTTATCATCCAAAAGGCTCACACGCGGTGCATAAGTCTGGCTTTCTTTGTCATTCAAATTAACCGTTATGGAATAGCCTTTAACCGGATAGATATTGATCCTATCACCAAATTGTTTTGCTATGGCGCGGCTGGAGACCCCAGCGCAAACAACGATACCATCAAAACGCTCTTCTTGTTTTTCATCGCCTTTGAACCACTTCAGTTTATGCTGAGCGTTCTCTGAGACTACATTTGTGATGTCCGTATTATAATGAAAATTGACACCACGTCGCGAACAGGCCTTCGCAAGATGTTTTGCATAAATGTGAATGTCTCCGGAAAAATCACTATCGGTGTAAAATCCACCCGTTAAGTCGCATTTGATTGAAGGTTCAATTGTATAAGCGTCTTGAGCTGAAACTTCATACCTATTCAATCCGCCTTGATTTAGT
Organism: uncultured Rhizobiaceae group bacterium; assembly: GCA_905479965.1. Next base: position 4,980 of record CAJQOR010000203.1, read on the forward strand.
AATTCATTCACGCGCTTTGCATGATCAAATTCTTTTTGATCACGATATACATGCAGAATACCTCGGTTTTCCACATCGAACTCGAAACCTTCTTTTTCTGCATATCGTTTTAAGTGTTCACGGGCAGAGATAGCTAAACGAACGGTTTCAATTGTGTTGGATTTATATTTTGGTATATTGGCCATGAACTCGGCCATCCATGAATATTTGTGCCAACTTGGTTTTGGGTTCATCAAAAGTGGCGCACCTGGTTCAAACATCCACTTAAGTCCCTTCAAAACGGTACCCCAATTCGTCCAGACCTCTGCATTGGATGCAGAAAGTTGTCCGCCATTGGCAAATGAAGTTTCCATTGCAGCATATCTGTTACGATCAAATACGGTGACTTCAAAGCCTCTTTCAAGCAATGCATAAGCTGTGGTGATGCCAGTTATTCCAGCTCCAATTACTGCAATCTTCTTCATATTCTTTATCCTTCTGCTGGCGTCGATTTGGGGTAATCTGAACCGCCATCATTGCCATCAATTATATTGCTCGACACATGTCTGATCAGTCGTTATTTCCGCTCTCATGCCCCCCCTTTATACCCAATAAGACTGCAGAAAACTTCCTTATTTTCTTGCGAAATGATATTAAATTCGTATAATTTCCTAACTTTTGCATAAAAAACAGGAAAATTTACCGTGGATAAACTTGACATGAATATTCTTTCTGCCCTTCAAAAGGATGGGCAAATTTCCATGGCTGCCCTTTCCAATAAGGTTGGATTATCGTTGTCCGCGTGTCACAGAAGGGTAAAAACGCTCGAAGCTGAAGGTATGATTTCACATTATACCGCGCGGCTAAATGCCAAGGCTATTGGTTTAGAGATACAGGTTTTCATTGCAGCCAAACTAACAAGTCAACGGCAAGAAGATATTATCGCGTTTGAAAAAGCGATCCTTGACATGCCAGAAGTGCTTGAATGTCATTATATTTCGGGAGAATCTGATTATCTGCTGCGTGTTGCAGCTAAAAACACCGAAGATTATCAAAAAATATATCGCGAGCGCCTGACCCTTATTCCATCGATATCACAAATGACAACAATGCTGTCTCTATCCACTATTAAGGATTTTGATGGATTTCATCTTACTGATTAATTGATTTCATAAAAACACACATATTTTTTGTGCGCTGGCTTAATGTAAGCCATCACCGCCCTATGGACAGTTCAATTTGATTTTTTAAGAGAGAGTGATTTAGGCTCATAACCCACATGGAGCAAATGATGAGACGTAACAAGATAACCCGAACGAAGTTGGTATCCCCCTTCTCCCTGCCCTTCAAAACGTAATCGATAACACAGAGATTGGAGATACAAGTTTCATTAAGTCTTCGCTGGGAAAACCCTATACGGTTGAAAGCTTCGGCAACTTCTTCCGAGATGCATGTGACAAAGCAGGACTAAATCATTGCTCAGGACATGGCCTTCGTTCAGGAGGTGCCACACTTGCGGCGGAGAACGGTGCCACGACAAAACAGATGATGGCAATATGTGGTTGGTCGGATATCAAACACGCCGAACAATACGCAAGAGACGCACGTCGGAAAAAGCTTGCAGGAGACTCTATTCACACCATCAATCTGGAAGGAGCTTCATGATATTTGCACAACGCCAGCAGCGCTCAGATATGAACATTAGTAACTTCCGCTCCTTCGGGAAAACCAGACAAAAATTCAAACCAACCAATGTTCACCGGTTGGCCCGTTTCAGTCATAGACAAATGAAATCTAACCTCATAAATGGAAAGGGGAATGGCTGCTTCGAGCCCTTTTAGGGCATTGGCTGTTGAAAGTAATTTTGCGGTTTCGACATGTTTCGGCTAATCTCCACTTCGAGCAAGACGCTTTCCGTGACACTTGCCAATAATAGGACAAACCAATGCCTGTTTGATATTGCAGTTATCTAAGTATTACTCCTCGGACTTTCCCGCGGAATGCAAGGAGTTCAATACATCCGTTATATGGTCCAAGGCACTGTCCACCGTCACACTTACACCTGAGAACTTATCAAATTCTCTGAATGTCTTATCCATGTACTTAGTTGCCAGATAGAGCCAATGCGGATCAGGCTCAAATTCCACTATTGTTCCAATCCAGTGCTTGCGATGGCTTGGGTTGTTGCAGAATGTCGCATTGAATTGCCCCACGTGCGCCCAGCTTGAATGAACGACATTACTAAATGGCTGATAGACATGGTTGTAAAAATCTATGCAGCCAGCTTCCTCTGCCATCCTCCGAGTATTCAGCCCAGCCCAGTTACCTAAGTTCACCTCAATGAACTGATCCATCCTTTGTGCATCTAGCCAAGCTTTTTGCATTTTGACCATTTCAGCCAACTCATTAGCGTCATGCTTATCCGGCTCTTCTTCGATCGCCTTTTCACGATGCGCAATTTCCAGCTTTAC
>CAJQOR010000204.1 GCA_905479965.1 uncultured Rhizobiaceae group bacterium
CTGAATGCGGCGCGCCGGAAATTAAAAGAACGCGAAGGTTCTGACGAATACCTTCGGTTTGTATGACAGCCTTGTTGTTGATCTCACTCACTTCACCTTCGACTGGGGTAACAGAAAGCTCAATTAAATTCTCACCGCGGCGGGGAATTTCGACAAAAGCAGACGTCTCAGAACCAATGGGCGCGATTTCCGTTGAGATAAATTCTCCATTTAGTTTCAACTCAACTTCGATATCAGATCTCCCATAACCCTCACGATTGCCGTCGATAAACACCTGATAGATTAGCTCTTGATATTCACCAACCAAACCAAAACGCGGTGCTTTAGTGATTTCCACGCGGATGTCTAATTTGTCTTCGTCGCCTGTAATCAATGAATGTATTGGCGAGTTGATCCCAATCTGTTCGAGATTTTCAGGGATATCGTGAACTTGCCCGTCGGTGATGAGAATGCTCCCCGCTAATCGATTTGCTGGAATGTCGGAAATTTCATTACTTAGCGCAGAGAATAAATTTGTCGCTGGATTGTCGCTTTTATCATGTTCAACTTCACGAACTCGTACATCGATATTTTTGTATTTGGCAAGTTGTTCTTCTAACAATGCAAGCGTTTGGTCTGTTTGTTCTTCACGGTTTTCAGTTGCTTGGCTTTGGCTTTTATCAACAATGACTGAGACAATGTTTTGAACTGGTTCGCGCTCTTCATCGGTGAAGATTGGATTTGCCAGTGCGAGTAAAATAAGTGAAAAAGCGGCTGTTCTTAAAATGACCCCGCGTTGTTTTGACAAAAATGCGATAGCGCAAATTATTGCAATGAAAATCGCGCAAATTCCCAGAAAAAACAGTGGGATGAGTGGGGCAAAACTTATCGCCATCTTACTGTCCAAGCCTTTCCAGCAAAGCCGGAAGATGCACTTGGTCTGCTTTATAGTTTCCAGTGAGCAAATACATGACGATATTTACGCCAGAGCGGTATGCGAGCGTTCTTTGGCGATCGTTCGGCGGTACCATAGGCAAAATTGAACGACGAGACGCATCAATAGCCCATGCACCTGCAAAATCGTTGCTGGTGATCATAATCGGGCTAACACCATCGCCACCATTGACCAATTGATTTGTATTGCTTGTTTCTGGGCCTATGGCTTCAACCCAAAGTTCCCCGCCGGAATAGCGCCCTGGAAACGTATCGAGAAGATAAAATGTTTTTGTCAAAACATGATCCATGGGCACAGGTTCGAGCGCTGGTATTATTAATCCATCTAAAATCTGGCGAAGTCTTTGCGTTCTTAAAGAGGTAGACCCATTAAGTGAAATATTTGAGATTGCGTCCCTTGTATCAAACAAAACTGTGCCGCCGCGTTTCATGAAATTTTCTATATTAGACATCGCTTGTTTGGATGGCATTGGCGCGGTTTCACTGATTGGCCAATAGATAAGCGGGTGAAACGAGAGTTCATCGGTTTCAATATCTAGACCAACAGATGGGCTTGGTTCCAGCGCGGTTCGTGTTCTTAGATAAAAGTTGAGGCCGTTTAAACCCAACTCGCTAATGCGATCAATTTGACGATCTCCGGTCATGACATAAGCAAGTTGAGTTGATTCCAGTTTTGCAATGATTTCGGCATCGCCCACTTGGTTGTCTTGCGCCAAACTTTCATTGGTTGCGATCAGGCCGATGCTTAATGCGGCACCGAAAATGAGCGAAGCCTTTGCCGCGAGTAAGTTCGATTTTGTCATCCGTAGTCGAAAAAATGCCCCAGACATATACATGATAATAAGCGCATCCAAGAAGAGCATGACCAGCGCGATCAGCAACAACCATGATTTGAACTCAAAGGCAGACCCCAAAGTCATTTTCGACGTTGTTACATCCAGATCTGCGTCTGGCAGTGTGGCCTCTTGCAATACATCACCTTCTTGAAGCAGGTTCACAGCGCGCCAACCATCTTGCGAACCAAAGAGGCCAGGGCGAACGAGTTGGTTTTCAACGACAGCGCCAGACGGTGTAATCTCGAGTGGATTGATGCTTCCATCAGCGGTTTCCAGTGTGCCATCGGCGGTTAATGTTCTAAAAGGTGGCAAGAAAGATGTTTGAGTTGATTGCGAAGCGTTTGTTTGACTTGATGCTGCTGAATGCGAAAGCGCAATTGTTCGGCGCAACATTTCAGCAAACTCACCTGTCAACGGCAGGTTCGACCATGTGGTTTCTGCGCTTATGTGAAACAAAACGATGCGTCCTGAGCCTAATGATTTTGCCGTAACGAGCGGTGTACCATCGTCCAAGCTTGCCCATGTGTTATCAGCTAAATCCAGACTTGGCTCTGCTAATACCTGGCGTTTCACAACGATGTCATTTGAAAGCTCTATGCCAAAGAATGGGCTGGATTGGGTAAATGGTGCAAGTGATTTGGGTTCAGCCCATGTGAGTGAGCCACCAAATTGTCGTTCACCACTGCGCAAGCGGACGGGCAATAATGGATCATCGCCAATTTGTGATGATGAGATGGCTGCAAGACTTGCACCTGCAAATCTAATCAGCGTTCCGCCATTTTCGATCCATTGAATAAGTTCGTCTTCTACATCTGCATCAAGGTTACCGATGTCAGATAAAATTAATGCTGATGGCCCTTGTTCAATCAGTGTTGATAGACCCGAAGTTAAATCCGCGTTTGTCACATCAATGAAATCTGCAAAGGGCTGTGCGGCGCGCTGGATATAGTGAGATGGTGTCAAAAGCGGATTGATAAGATCTTGGGTTTCACCAGAAAATAAGGCGAGTTTTCGGCGCTGAAAACGATCGTCTAGTAGATAGCTTCCAGCTGCGTGTTTGTTATTTTCAACTGATAATCGAACCACATCATTCAAGAGCTCAAAAGGAGCTGCAAGATCGGCGGTTTTCGCCTGTTCTTCGATCTCAAATTGAACGCTGCCATTCACGATGGGTCGTGATTGTATGTCATACCCTGTGATTTTAAAGCGAGCAGTGGTTTGCGCAGATAGCCGCGTTAGATCAACGGTGACTGATGTGGATTCATTGCGTGCGGATGTAATGCCAATCAAGTTGGAATTATCAGGGGTAATGATCTCAAGTCTGCTTGGTTCAAGTCGCACCAAATTTTGGAAAAAAGCAGATGTGTTCTCAGCTTCAACGTTATGCGTTAAAACAATAGCTGTATCTATTTTCCTGCCTGAAAGCGCTGTCTCAATCGAGGTTATAATATCTGACTGGTAAGGTTGAATTGGAATGGGTTCAAAACTTGCGAGTACTTGTCTGGCTTGATCAGCAGTTCCTAAAGATAGATCGTTCTGAAGCGATGTTGATTGCGCAATAATAACCGGTAGATCATCGTTTTCGGCTTCGTTAATGATCGCATTTGCTGTGTCTTGATATTGCTGCCAATCCGGCGCGCTTGCCCAACTGTTATCAACAACAATTAACAAAGGCCCTTGCGCAACAAGACGTTCTTCTCGCGGATTTAAAATGGGTTCTGCAAGTGCGAAAATGATGACTGCGGCGAGTAATACTCTTAAAAGCGTCAACCACCATGGGCTTTTCGCAGGTGTATCTTCCTTTTTTAAAACCTTTGCCAAA
>CAJQOR010000205.1 GCA_905479965.1 uncultured Rhizobiaceae group bacterium
CGAAGATTTTACAAAATCAGCATCGCTCGTCTGTACAGGACGCATTTCCCAATCAATTTGGGCTTTTGCAGCGATGACATTTGGCACACGGCCACCATTTAATGCGCCAACATTAATGGTTGTCCAAGGCGGATCAAATCGATTTTTTGGCGCCATGGATTTCAATTCTTCGCGAAGCTCTAATAAACGAGCGACATAACGAACGGCATATTCGACCGCATTCACGCCAGCATCTGGGGATGAGCCATGCCCTTCCAAACCTTGGATACGCGTTCTATATTCATAACAACCTTTATGGCCTTCTATAATGCGCATAGAGGTCGGTTCGCCGATAATTGCAACAGATGGTTTTATCGCGCGTGCCTTTAGCTCTTTAGCCAAATGCCCTGCGCCAATACAGCCCGTTTCCTCATCATATGTGAAGGCAAAATGCAACGGTTTGTCGCGCACCTGTTTGGCAAAACCTGGTGCCATAGCAAGCGTTGTTGCGATAAACCCCTTCATGTCACATGTGCCGCGACCAAAGAGCTTACCATCTCGCTCCACCATTTCAAATGGGTCGCTATCCCAGTCCTGATCTAAGACAGGCACCACATCACTATGACCAGACAAGACAATACCGCCATCGGTATCTGGACCCAAGGTTGCAAACAGATTTGCCTTCCTACCGCTTTCATCATGGAAGACATCAACAGATGCACCACAATCTTCCAGCCGGTTTGAAAGATAATCGATCATCACCAAATTGCTGTCAGCGGAAATCGTGGGAAACGCAATCAAGTCTGATAAAATTTGTTTGGTTTCTTCAATCATCGCTCTATCCTTTGACAAAAAGCTTCCGCTCAATATTACATAAAGGTTGTGCCGCACTACCATCTTGGATCAAGATCGTTTCAGTGGTTTCTAAACCCCATGCATCCATCCATAATGCTGGCATGAAATGAAAGACCATTCCAGCTTGTAATTCCGTTTCATCCTCGGCTCTAATGGACGCTGTACGCTCACCCCAATCAGGTGGATAACTCAGGCCAATTGGATACCCCATGCGTCCTGTTTTTTCGATCCCATATTTGTCCATAACTTTCATGAAAGCATTGGAGATATCGCATGTTCGATTGCCCGCGCGTGCAGCTTCAAGACCTGCCTCTATTCCCTCAATTTGCGCCTCTTCGGCGCGGCGCATTTCATCTGGTGGGGTTCCAAGAAAAACAGTTCTGCAAAGCGGCGCATGGTAACGTCGATAGCAGCCTGAGAGTTCAAAAAACGTTGCTTCACCTTCACGCATGGGAGTTCCATCCCAAGTTAAATGTGCAGCTGTTGCATCCAAGCCCGATGGTGTGAGCGGCACGATCGCAGGATAATCGCCCCAATCATCGTCAACGCCTTGAATACCCGCATGCATGATATCCGCGACAAGATCATTTTTACGAACACCAATATCCGCGCGTTCAATTGCTGTATTAATCACCTTTTCAGATATGCGTGCAGCTTTTCTTATGAACCCAATTTCAGCGTCTGATTTAATCAGCCGTTGCCAATTGACCAAAGCAGTCGCATCGATGATCTTAGCACTAGAAAGCTCGCGGGAGAGCACATCATGCGCCTTGGCGGAATAATAATAATTCTCCATCTCAACCCCAATGCACGCAGTTTCTAAACCATTAGCTTTGAGAAGCTTGGCCAGATCTTGCATCGGATGAATTTCTGTTGACTGCACATATCGATCATCATACCCAATGATATTGTCTTCGCTCATCCAACAGGTTCTGCGCCCACCCATCTTATCCATGTGACGGCCCCACCAAATCGGCTGTCCATCCATTTTTAGAATGACGCCCTGATGAACATAAAAAGACCAACCGTCATAGCCCGTCAGCCACGCTTGATTTGATGGATCGGTGACAAATATTGCCTCCAACCCAGCTTTCTCCATAGCCACACGTGTTTTGGCAATTCGTCTGTCATATTCAGCAATTTCAAATGGTATTTTTAATTGGGCCATCACATTATTCCTTTTGAAAAATCATCCCAAAACTGATTTGACTGCTTGGTGCGTTGCACTCACAATTTGATCCGCTTCTGACTTGGTTAAACAAAATGGCGGCGCAAAACCTAAGATATCACCTTGCGGCATGGCGCGCGCGATGACGTTATTTTGCTCAAGCAACTTTGCGGCGATCTGAGGCCCGATTTTATCGCTTCCATCAAAGAAATGGCGGGCTGATTTATCTGCAACAAATTCAACGGCACAGATCATACCTTCACCACGCACATCTCCAACGTGAGCATGATCTGACAGCGCAGATCCCATTTCAGCATTTAGATAGGCGCCGATACTTCCAGCATTTTCCACCAAACCAAGTTTGTCGATCAATTCTAAATTCGCAACACCAGCCGCTGCACCGATTGGGTGGGCGGAATATGTCCAACCATGTCCAATGGGTCCATTTTCATCGGTCCCCTGCTCAAGGACTGACCACATTTTTTCCGAAACTATTGAACCAGATAAAGGCGCATAAGCTGAGGTTAACCCCTTTGCGATGGTGATTAAATCAGGACGCATTCCATAGTGATCGGATCCAAACATCGTGCCCAGACGGCCAAAGCCTGTCACCACTTCATCTGCGATTAACAAAATATCATGGCGGTCCAAAACGGCTTGTATCGCAGGCCAATAACCTTGTGGTGGCGGAACGATCCCACCGGTACCTAGAACAGGCTCACCAATAAAGGCTGCAATCGTATCAGCACCTTCTTTATCAATGAGTGCTTCGAGTTCTGACACACAATGAGCGACAAACTCCTCTTCGCTCTGGGAAAGATCATCGCGGCGGAAATAATATGGTGCTTGTGTGTGTAGAACTTGCGAAAACGGCAGGTCAAATTTCTTATGAAACAGCTCCAATCCTGTGAGTGAGCCTGTCATTAGACCAGAGCCATGATAACCGCGCCAACGCGAGATAATCTTCTTCTTTTCCGGTCTATTTAAAATATTATTATAATACCACACCAGTTTAATGTTGGTCTCATTTGCATCAGATCCAGACTGGCCAAAATATACTTTTGACATGTGATCTGGCGCACGATCGAGCACCATCTTTGCAAGTGTGATGGAAGCTTCTGTGCCATGGCCAACATAAGAGTGGTAATAGGCTAGTTCTTTAGCTTGCTCTGCGATCGCATCAGCAATTTCAGACCGTCCATAACCAACATTTACGCAATAGAGTCCAGCAAATGCATCTAAAAGTCGATTACCATCTCTATCTTCAATATGGCAACCGGAGCCTCCTGTGATGACCCTTTGGGGTACGTTTCCTCTTGCGAATTCGGCAAGGTGCGTTGATGGGTGAAAGAAGTTTTCACGGTCCCATTCTTCAAGTTTATCATTGTGTAGCATGGATTGATCCTTAGCTATGACGGCGCGCCGCCCGTTTTGAAACAAAAGAGCCCATTGCACGCTATTGATCAATGAAGACCCAGACTGTGAGCAGACAGGCTCCGCTCACCTAAGCAGCAGCGCGCAATGCCTTTATTGCCAAGGTATGTTCAAATTGAACCATTTTGAAATGCAAAGATCAACCGAATTTTTATCCTAAGGAAATTCGTAAATTGAAGCCCACGGATTTGAAAATCCGTTAGAACAGCGGCGCGCTAGGCGACTGGATCATTAATCCCAAATCGGATTCTTTGCCAAATACGCTCGTGGAAAAAGTACAAAAACAGTTTTGTAATCACTTCAAAACTGCCAATTGAAAAAGCGGTTAGAAGATCGCCGGTGAAAAACCAAGCGAGCAACATCGTATCAAGAGATGCCAATACGCGCCAAGTTGCGGTTTTTGCCACCGAGCGCGCTTTGGTTTCCGGCATTTGCCCATAAGCTGTGTTTTT